>JBFFSW010000253.1:0-3132 GCA_041572195.1 Thiohalomonadaceae bacterium
CGAGGAGGGGGCTCCCTTCGAGCGCCTGCGTTCACTGCTCGGCCCCCAACGTCCACGCGCCTTTGACGACATCCCCTTCTGCGGTGGCGCCGTTGGCTACTTCGGCTACGACCTGGCGCGTAGCATCGAAACACTGGATAGTCGCGCCGAGGACGACCTGAAACTGCCGCCGATGGCCTTCGGTCTCTACGACTGGGCGGTGGTGGTGGACCACCGGCGGGAGCAAAGCTGGCTGGTCAGCCAGGGGGAGCACACCTCCGATGAGGAGCTGCGAGCGATATGGCAACGACTTGTCTCTACGCATGAGACACCGAACGGTGAGTTCCACTGCCGTAGCCCGCTACGCAGCGACCTCGAGCGCACGGCCTACGGCGAGGCCTTCCGTCAGGTGCAGCACTACCTGCGCGAGGGTGACTGCTATCAGGTGAATCTGGCGCGGCGCTTCAGCGCCGAGGTCGAGGGTGACCCCTGGGTCTTCTACCGCCGCCTGCGAGAGCGTAGCCCGGCCCCCTTCGGCGCCTGGATGGAGTTGCCGGGGCTGCGCGTGCTCAGCGTCTCCCCCGAGCGATTCCTCAGCGTGCGCGGAAACGAGGTGGAGACCCGTCCCATCAAGGGCACTGTGGCCCGTGGCGATACCCCGAGAGACGACGAGGCGGCACGACGGGCCCTGAGCGAGAGCCCCAAGGACCGCGCCGAGAACCTGATGATCGTCGACCTGCTGCGCAACGACCTGGGGCGCAGCTGCCGCACCGGCTCCATCCAGGTGCCGGAGCTGTTCGCGGTGGAGAGTTACGCCACCGTGCATCACCTGGTGAGTACCGTGCGCGGCGAGCTGGCCGAGGGGGTCGATGCCATCGAGCTGCTACGCCGCGCCTTTCCCGGCGGCTCCATCACCGGCGCCCCCAAGCTGCGGGCGATGCAGGTGATCGAGGAGCTGGAGCGCCACCGCCGCGGCATCTACTGCGGCGCCATCGCCTACATCGGCGTGGACGGCGACATGGACAGCAACATCGCTATCCGCACCGCGGTGCATCAAGACGAGCGCCTGCACTTCTGGGCCGGTGGCGGCCTGGTGGTGGACTCCGATGAGGAGCTGGAGTACCGTGAAACCGAGGCCAAGGCACGCGCCTTTATCGAGCTGTTGGCGTGCGCGGCAGAGGAGGCAAACGATGAGTGACGAGATCTTCCGCGAACAGGCACGGGTGGAGAGGCAGCTTACGGCGATGGGCATGGCCCACTTCGATATCGCCATCGACCCGCGCCAGGGGCGCGACTGGTACTTCCACCGCGACCTCTTCCTGGTGCAGCTCAAGGAGCTGCTGCCCAAGCTCTGGGAGTACAACCGCCGAGGCTACCGCATCCTCATCCGCCCCCATGGCGAGCACGGCCTCACCCTGCTCGACGGTTTGGACGAGGCACAGATCCGCCGCCTGGGTGGGGAGGGGCTGGAGCCCGCGGCGGTGATCGGCTACGGCGAGGGCCTGCATCAGGTGTGGCTCAAGCACGACCGTAAGCTCAATGCCATCAAGTCGCAGGCGGCGCAGGTGATGCTCTACCACCTGCTGGAGATGAACGCCAAGGGGCACCACTGGGATGAGTTTGGGCTGTTGGCCGGTTTCGAGCTGGACCGCAAGCCAGTGCAGCTGGTCAGCGACGACGGCCAGCCCTTCTCCAGTGCCGCGCGTTTTGATGAGATGTTGAAATAAGCCTAGCCCCCCGGCAGACGATTGAGCCGCTCCAGCATCTGCACGTAATCGGCCCGCTCGTAGAGGGCGGCATTGTCGCCGTCGTGGATGTGGCTGAGGCTGCCGCGCAGCTGCTCCAGCTCATCGAAGGGGCTCTCATTGAGCCACTGGTGCATCCCCTCCAGCATCTCCGTTAGTTTGCCAGGTCCCCCCTCCAGCAGCAGCGAGGCGCACTGCACCACATCCGCCCCCGAGAGCAGCAGCTTGAGCACCGTCTCGGCGTCGCGCACGCCACCCACCGCCGCCAGTGACAGGCCGACCCGGCCGTAGAGCATCGCCATCCAGCGCCCGGCCAGCAGCGCCTCCTGGGCGCCGCTGGGGTGCAGCCTGGGTACCGACTTGAGGCTGTCCAGGTCGATCTCCGGGTGATAGAGGCGGGAGAAGAGGGTAACCCCGGCGGCCCCGGCACCATCCAGCCGCTTGACCAGGTGGCCGAGGCTGCTGAAGAAGGGCGGCAGCTTGAGGCTGATGGGGATCTCCACCCGCTCCTTCAGCGCCTCCAGCAGGTCGACGTAGCCATCCTCGACGGCCTGGGCGTCATCATCCACCGCGGCGATGTGAAAGGCGTTGAGCTCGATGGCGTCGGCCCCGGCCCGCTCCAGCTCCCGCGCCATCTCCAGCCAGGGGCCGGGGCGGGTACCGTTGAGGCTGGCGATTACCGGGATATCCAGGCCGCGCTTGAGGCGGGCCAGCTGCTCCAGGTACTGCTCCACCTCGGCGTCCAGTTGGGCATGGTGGTGGCTGGGGAGGAAGGAGTCCGCCTCGCCGTGGCCCAGATGCTGATGATCCAGCAGGTGGCCGAGGAGGTGGGCCTCGCGGCGGATCTCCTCCTCGAACAGCGAGTACATCACCACCGCCCCGGCCCCGGCCTCCTGCAGGCGCAGGGCGTTGTCCAGGTCGCGGGAGAGGGGCGAGGCGGCCACCAGTAGCGGATTCTCCAGGCGCAGCCCCAGGTAGTCGGTTCGCATCGGCATTACTCCTTCTCCTCCTGACCCAGTTCCGAGAGTTCCCGGTAGTGGTGGTAGCGAGCGAGCGCCTCCTGCTGCGCGCTCTCGCCGAAGACCTCGGCGGCGCCGGGGTGGCTGCGCTGGAGCATGGCGAAGCGGGTCTCGGCCAGGGCGAAGTCGCGGTAGGGCATGCTCGGCTCCTTGGAGTCCAGTTGCAGCGGGTTTTCTCCGCTGGCGTGACGGCGCGGGTCGTAGCGCAGCAGCGGCCAGTGGCCGCTACGCACCGCCCGGTCCTGCATCTGGTGGTTGTCGGCCATGTCGTTGCCCCAGGCGATACAGGGGGCGTAGGCGATGATCAGCGAGACGCCGGGGTAGGCCTCGGCCTCGGTGAAGGCCTTGAGGGTCTGCACGTCCTTGGCGGCGTAGGCCACCTGGGCGAC
>JBFFSW010000254.1:0-3112 GCA_041572195.1 Thiohalomonadaceae bacterium
CCTGGGTGCCCAGCTTGGCCTTGGCGCGGTTGAAGCAGGTGCGCACGTCGCCGATGGTGCGGTTGGGGTTGTCGGTGAGGCAGTCGATGATCACCATGCAGCCGCCGGGACCGAAGCCCTCGTAGCGGGCCGGGGAGTAGTCCTCGCCGACGCCGCCGTCGGCGGCCTTCTGCAGCGCCTTGTCGATGACGTGGGCGGGCACCTGGTCCTTCTTGGCGCGCTCAATGAGGCCGCGCAGGGCCAGGTTGCCGCTGGGGTCGGCGCCGCCCGCCTTGGCGCAGACGTAGATCTCGCGACCGTATTTGCTGTAGACCTTGGTCTTGGCCGCGGCCGTTTTGGCCATGGACTCTTTGCGGTTCTGATAGGCACGACCCATGGGGGCTCTCTCCGGATAGGCTGATGTCAGTGGCGGGCATTTTACCCTATCCGAGAACACTTCGCCCTGTAGGGTAATGGTCTTGATGCGTAGGTCTATTCCTTCTTCGATTCGGCTTTCACGTTATATCCTCCTGTTTATTGCCCATCGCTCTTTCCAGCGAGTGACGCCATGCCTTATGGTTGGCGAATCCATGCTCTGTGTATGGAATAGGAAACAACAAGCATAACTACGGAGAATCACCGTTATGAAGGGTAAACACCGACTACTACTGGGGGCGCTCTCCACGGCCCTCGTGCTGGGGGGCTGCTCCTCGGGCAAGCAGGCCTGGGAGGATGAAAAGGGCAAGTACCCGCCGGATCGCAACGCCATCGCCATCACCGATGACTGGTACGGCGACAGCGCCAAGCGCATCGTCTATCTGGACCAGAACTGGAGCCCGGCCGAGAGCGACTGGTTCTACAACACCACCCAGGGCTCTGAGCTGATGAACTACAACATCTTCATCAACCTCGAAGAGGCGGTTGGCGAAAAGATGTTCATCTCGAAGGAGAACATGTCCAAGTTCCGCTACCTGCCGCAGAAGCCCAGCGATGATAATCCCGATGGTCTGCCGGTGGGCTTCGTGCGCAACAAGAGCGCCGTCGGCCTGACCTGCGCCGCCTGCCACACCAACCAGATCAACTACCAGGGCACCGGCATCCGCGTGGATGGCGCGCCGGCCCAGGCCAACATGGTCATGTTCCTGGAGGAGCTGGCCGAGGCCATGCGCCAGACCTTGCGCGATGATGACAAGTTCGATCGCTTCGCCAAGCGAATACTGGGCGAGCATGACGGCGCCGAGGCGCGCGAGGACCTGCAGTCGAAGCTGCGAGATGACTTCAACTGGGTCGCTATCTACAACACCCGCAACTACACCCACACCGAATACGGCTTCGCCCGTGTCGATGCGGTCGGGCGCATCTACAATCAGGTGCTGCAGTTCACCAATGGCGATGACGTCTACAACGAGCCCAACGCCCCGGTCAGCTATCCCTTCCTGTGGGACACCCCGCAGCATGACTGGGTGCAGTGGGTAGGCCTGACCGCCAACGCCAATGTCGGTGCCCTGGGGCGCAACTCGGGTGAGGTGATCGGTGTCTTCGGCCGAGTCGAGGTGAAAAAGCACACCAGCATCATTGGTGCGCTGGAGGGTTACACCTCCACCGTCGAGACCGGCAACCTGGTGGAGATGGAGGAGGGGCTGCGCGGCCTCTGGTCGCCGCAATGGCCGCGCGACATCATGCCCGACATCGATGCCGCCAAGGCCGCCCGTGGCGAGACCCTGTACAATAAGCACTGCGCCCACTGCCATCACATCATCGACCGCACCAATCCCACCCGCTCCATCCGCGCGCAGATGATCGACATGAACACCGTCGGTACCGATAAAACCGAGATCCTCAATGCCGTGGCCCAGGCCCCGACCGGCATTCTCAATGGCGCCATCTTCCCGGAGGCGGCCAAGATCCAGTTCGGCCTCGATGACCACAAGTTCGGTGACAAGGCCCCCATCGTGCTGATGCTGGCCGACCTGGTCGAGGGTGTGCTGGTGCGCAATGCCAAGGACTCCGCGCGTGCCGCCTACAACGCTGAGGTGAATGGCAACGGCCTGCTCAACAAACCGAAGGAGGGGAACCACAAAAAGGATGACCCGCCGGCCCATCCCTTCAACTCGTTGATGGCCTACAAGGCCCGTCCACTCAACGGCATCTGGGCCACCGCCCCGTATCTGCACAACGGTTCGGTGCCCAACCTCTACTCCCTGCTGCTGCCGCCGGATCAGCGTCCCATGAAGTTTGCCGTCGGTCAGTTGGAGTATGACCCGAAGCACGTGGGTTTCCGCAGTGACGTCAACGACGATGCGCCGTTTATCTATCACGTCAGCAATGACGACCAGATCAAGGGTAACAGCAACCAGGGCCACGAGTTCGGCACCGACCTCCACGACGAAGAGCGCTGGGCGCTGGTGGAGTATCTCAAGACCCTCTAAGCGCAAGCACCGCGCAAAAGAAAACGGGCCGCATTCGCGGCCCGTTTTTTATTGCCTTGCCCTTATCCCTAGAACACCAGGTTGAGCATGGTCAGCGAGACCACCAGGAAGAGGATGGTCATGATGCCGCCGGCGCGCATGAAGTCCGGCACGCGGTAACCGGCCGGGCCCATGATCAGGGCGTTCACCTGATGGGTGGGGATGAGGAAGGAGTTGGAGGTGGCGATGGCCACGGTCAGGGCGAAGACCGCCGGGTCGGCGTCCGCGCCGATGGCGATGTTGACCGCCAGCGGCACCAGCAGCACGGTGGCGCCGACGTTGGACATCACCAGGGTGAAGAAGGTGGCGAGCACGGCGATGGCCGCCTGGATCACCCAGGTGGGCATGCCGCCGAGCACCGAGAGGGTCTGGTCGGCGATCCAGGCGGCGGTGCCGGAGGACTCCACCGCCAGCCCCAGCGGGATCAGCGAGGCCAGCAGGAAGACGGTCTTCCAGCTCACCGCCTCGTAAGCCTCCTCTATGGTCAGCACCTTGGTCAGCACCATACCCATGGCACCGGTCAGCAGTGCTACCGAGAGACGCACATCCATAAAGATCAATACCAGCGCAGTGGCGAAGAATATCAGCGCCGGCAGCAACTTGTTTGGACGCAACTCTTCGTGCGGATATTCGGTGGTTACAACAACAAAATTACGGTCTTTCTC
>JBFFSW010000255.1:0-3112 GCA_041572195.1 Thiohalomonadaceae bacterium
ACCGCCTGGGGCGACAAGAAGGCGCTCAAGGCCTACCTCCAGCGCCTGGAGGAGGCGGAGAAGCGCGACCACCGCAAGCTGGGCCGTCAGCTGGACCTCTTCCACAGCCAGGAGGAGGCCCCGGGCATGGTCTTCTGGCACGACAACGGCTGGGTGATCTGGCAGCAGGTGGAGCAGTACATCCGTGAGACCCTGCGCCGCCACGGCTATCAGGAGGTGAAGACCCCGCAGGTGGTGGACCGCAGCCTGTGGGAGAAGTCGGGCCACTGGGACAAGTTCGGTGACATGATGTTCACCACCCACTCGGAGAGCCGCGACTACGCGGTCAAGCCGATGAACTGCCCCTGCCACGTGCAGATCTTCAACCAGGGGCTGAAGTCCTACCGCGACCTGCCGCTGCGCATGGCCGAGTTCGGCTCCTGCCACCGCAACGAGCCCTCCGGCACCCTGCACGGGCTGATGCGGGTGCGCAACTTCACCCAGGACGACGCACACATCTTCTGCACCGAGGACCAGATCCAGTCGGAGGTCTCTGCCTTTATCGACCTGCTGCAGAGCGTTTACGCCGACTTTGGCTTCAACGACATCGAGATCAAGCTCTCCACCCGCCCGGAGAAGCGCGTCGGCTCCGACGAGGTGTGGGACAAGGCCGAGAAGGCCCTGGAGGAGGCGCTGGAGGCCAAGGGCCTGGCCTGGGAGCTGCAGCCGGGGGAGGGGGCCTTCTACGGCCCCAAGATCGAGTTCTCCCTGCGCGACTGCCTGGAGCGCGTCTGGCAGTGCGGCACCATCCAGGTGGACTTCTCCATGCCCGGACGCCTGGATGCCGAGTTCGTCTCCGAAGACGGCTCACGCCAGGTGCCGGTGATGCTGCACCGCGCCATCCTCGGCTCGCTGGAGCGCTTCATCGGCATCCTCATCGAACACCATGCCGGGGCCTTCCCGGCCTGGCTGGCACCGACCCAGGCGGTGGTGATGAATATCACCGATAAACAGGCCGATTACGTCGCCGAAGTGGTCGAAAACCTCAATGCTCGAGGCCTGAGGGTTAAGGCCGACTTGAGAAATGAGAAGATCGGCTTTAAAATTCGCGAGCATACCCTCCACAAGGTGCCCTACCTGCTGGTAGTCGGCGACCGTGAAGTGGAGGAACGAACCCTGGCCGTGCGTACGCGAACCGGCGAGGACCTTGGCAGCCTTCCCATCGAAGTCTTCGCCGAGCGCCTTGCCAATGAGGTTGCGTCCCGCGGTCGCTCTGCTTTGGAGGATTAGGAGCATCGCTGCTAACAAAGACAAACAGGCCCGGCTGAATGAGGAAATCCGGGTACCGGAAGTGCGCCTGATCGGCGCCGACGGGGAGCAGGTCGGCGTCCTTTCGACCGCCGACGCTCTGGCTAAGGCCGAAGAGGTCGGTCTCGACCTGGTCGAGATGTCGCCGGATGCCAACCCGCCGGTCTGCCGCATCATGGATTATGGCAAGTATCTCTTCGAGCAAAAGAAGAAGAAACAGGAAGCCAAGAAGAAGCAGAAGCAGGTTCAAGTTAAAGAAGTTAAGTTCCGTCCCGGAACGGAGGAAGGCGACTACCAGGTCAAACTACGCAACCTGGTTCGTTTCCTCAGCGACGGGGACCGGGTCAAGGTAACCTTACGGTTCCGTGGCCGCGAGATGGCACACCAGGAGCTCGGGCGCGATCTGTTGAAGCGCGTCGAGGCCGACCTCGCCGAATTGGGTACTGTCGAACAGTTCCCGAGGATGGAAGGGCGGCAGATGGTGATGCTCATCGCCCCGAAGAAAGGCAAGTAATCCCGCCAAGGCGGTCCCATAACGGGATTACGGGCGCGCTACTGTCCGCCACTCTTATTGCGGAGTCGGTGTCCAGTCACAAACGTGCGTTTTAACAGTACTGAAGCAAATGCGGAGTAATCAGCAATGCCGAAGATGAAGAGCAACCGTGGTGCGGTCAAGCGTTTCAAGCGCACCGCCAGCGGTTTTAAACGTAATCAGTCGCACCGTCGACACATCCTCACCAAGAAGAGCACCAAGCGTAAGCGTCAGCTCCGTTCACCGTCCATGGTGCACGAGGCCGATACCGCCATGGTTGCCCGTATGCTGCGAGGAGGTTAAGAGATGGCTCGAGTGAAACGTGGCACCATTGCGCGTGCCAAGCACAAGAAGATTATGGCCCTGGCCAAGGGTTACTACGGCCGCCGTAAGAATGTTTTCCGCGTCGCCAAGCAGGCGGTGATCAAGGCCGGGCAGTATGCCTACCGTGACCGTCGTCAGCGCAAGCGTCAGTTCCGCGTCCTGTGGATCGCCCGCATCAACGCCGCCGCGCGTGAGTGTGGTCTCTCCTACAGCCGCATGATTGACGGCCTGAAGAAGGCTGGTGTTGAGATCGACCGCAAGGTGATGGCCGACATCGCCGTGTTCGACAAGGCCGGTTTCGCCGCCCTGGCCGAGAAGGCCAAGGCCGCCCTGGCCTAAGCAGCACCCGGCGACAACACCTGGGGCGGCCTTCGGGCCGCCCGTGAAGAAGGGGGAAGGCCGTTAGTCTTCCCCCTTTTTCCGTTTCGCATTACCGAATTCTCTTAATTGGGGTGGATACCGTGGATGAGTTGACGGCCCTCGTAAACGACGCGCAGGCGCGCATCGCCGAGGCTGGGGAGTTGCAGGCCCTGGATCAGGTGCGCGTGCACTTTTTGGGTAAGAAGGGGCTGCTCACCGAGCAGATGAAGTCCCTGGGCAAGCTGGAGCCTGAGCAGCGCCGCGAGGCGGGCCAGGCCATCAACCAGGCCAAGGGTCAGGTGCAGCAGGCCATCGAGGCACGCAAGCAGGAGTTGGAGAGCGCCGAGCTCAACGCCCGTCTGGCCGCCGAGAGCGTGGATATCACCCTGCCGGGTCGCGGCATGGAGTCGGGCGGTCTGCACCCGGTCACCCGCACCCTGGAGCGCATTGAGGAGCTGTTCGCGCAGCTCGGCTTCGAGGTGGCCGAGGGGCCGGAGATCGAGGACGACTACCACAACTTCGAGGCCCTCAACATCCCCGAGTCGCACCCGGCGCGGGCGATGCACGACACCTTCTACTTCGACCCGCACACGGTGCTGCGCACCCACA
>JBFFSW010000256.1:0-3107 GCA_041572195.1 Thiohalomonadaceae bacterium
ATCCCCGCTTTCTTGTTCTCCTCGGTCCTCGGAGACCTCTTCTCGCTGCTGCAGAAGAACCCCGCCTATGCGGTGGGCCTGCTGGCGCTGTTCGTCATCCTGCTGCGCTGGGCGTCCCGCTGGATCACGGGTCGGGCCTAGTCGAGGAGAGTGAGGGTCTATGATTAAGCACGAATCCAAGGCCTGCCCCCGCTGTGGCGATGAGTTCGAGTGCAAGACCGGCTCGATCGCGCTTTGCCAGTGCCAGACGGTGGAGCTGGACGAGGCGCAGTCGGATTACATCGCCGCTCGTTACGACGACTGCCTGTGTGCGGCCTGCCTTGAGGCGCTACGCAGTGAGTGCAACCTTGCCGCCTTCGAAAGTCGGCTGTCACGCATCCTTACGGCACACCATTAGTTTTACGGAAACTGTAAATTAGACAGGGATAACATAGTGAAGAAGATCATCATCCTGATTCTTGTGGTCGCTGGCGTATGGCGATACTACTCCCCCCAGGGGCAGGCAGCTCCAGTGCCTGAGCGGAGTGAAGTGGTGGTTCGTGAGGCTCCCGCACCGGCACCTCGTTCGCGCTTCCAGTGTGACGGTCGTCAGCACTGTAGCCAGATGCGGAGTTATGAGGAGGCCCTGTTCTTTCTCCGGAACTGCCCGAACACGAAAATGGATGGCGATCGGGACGGCCTCCCCTGCGAGAGGCAGTTCGGACTTTAATCCAGGCTAATCGGCATTAACGGCTAAGCCGGTTCCGCCTCCACCTCACCGCTAAAGATCGGGTCCTCACCCTGGTACAGGTACCAGGTCCCCTTACCGGCGAGCTTGGCCGCGTACATCGCCTGGTCGGCTCGATGGATCAGGCGGTGACAGGTCTCACCCTGCTCGCCGCGGAACAGGACGATACCGATGGAGACGCCGATCACCGCCTCGCCCGCAGCCAGCGGGTAGGGCTGGGCCACCGCCTCGATCACCTTCTCGGCCACGGCGATGGCATCCTCCTGAGGCGCCTTCATATCATCCAGCACCAGCGCGAATTCATCGCCGCCGAGACGGGCGAAGATATCGGTCTCGCGCAGGCAACCGTTGATGCGCCGCGCAGTCTCCTTCAACACCTCATCCCCGGCGTCGTGGCCGAACTGGTCGTTCACCTGCTTGAAGCCGTCGAGGTCGAAGTAGAGCAGGGCGGCGGTCTCGTCGTGGCGGTGCGCTTTGCCCAGCACACGCTTGACCGCGTCGAAGAAGGCGCAGCGATTGGGCAGACCGGTGAGGGTGTCGTAGTGCGCCATCTGCGAGAGCTTGTGCATGGCCATCTGCCGGCGGTCGGTCTCGATGTTGAATTTCTCCAGCACGGCGTTGTAGAAGGTGGCGATCTGATCGGCCTCGGTCTCGGGCTCGACCTGCACAGGGCGACGGAAGTCGCCGCTAAGGGCCTGGTGGTGCATCTGGCTGACCAGGTCGTAGAGCGAGGTGGTGGCGCCGTGCTCGGCGACGTTGAGGCCGATGCGCTCGCCTGCGGCGGAGACGCGCAGGGAGATGACGCGGTTCACCAGCTTGAGCAGTACATAGCTGACGGTGAAGGCGTAGAGGCCGATGGTGGCGACCCCCTCGAGCTGGATGAGGAACTGGTCGGCGCGGCCCACGCCCTCTGCCAGGCTGCCCTCGCTGGCGAACAGCGCCAGCGCCAGGGTGCCCCAGATGCCGGCGAAGAGGTGGGTGGGCACCGCGCCGATGGCGTCATCGATCTGTTTGCGCTCCAGCAGGTAGGCGCCGAACAGGGCGATCAGTCCACCGATAAAGCCGATGATGCCGGCGGAGACCGGCGAGACCATGTGGCAGCCGGCGGTGATGGCCACCAGCCCAGCGATGACGCTGTTGATGACCCTGTCCGGCAGCGGCTTGCCCCAGACCAGCCAGCTGATGAAGGTGCCGGCGATGCCGCCGGTGGCGCCGGCCACCGCGGTGTTGGTGACGATAAGGGCGATATTCTCCGACAGTGCCAGGGTGCTGCCGCCGTTAAAGCCGAACCAGCCGAACCAGAGCAGGAACACGCCGAGCGAGGCAATCGGCAGGCTGTGCCCCTCGATCGGCCGCCCCTCCTCGCCGAAGCGCCCCAGCCGTGGGCCGATGATCAGCAGCGCCGAGAGTGCCACCCAACCACCTACGGAGTGGACCACGGTGGAGCCGGCAAAGTCGATGAAGCCGGTCTGTACCAGCCAGCCGGCCGGGTCGAAATCGTTGCCCTGGTACCAGGCCCAGTGGCCGATCACCGGATAGATGAGCCCGGCGAGCACCACCGAGGTGATGGCGTAGCCACTAAAGCGCATGCGCTCGGCGACGGCGCCGGAGACGATGGTGGTGGCAGTGCCGCAGAACATCGCCTCGAAGAAGAAGAAGGCATAGTCCCAGCTGCTGTCGACACCGCTGAGGAAGAAACCCTCGGTGCCGATGATGCCGTTGTAGCTGGCGCCGAACATCAGGGCGAAGCCGAAGATGGCGAACAGGGTGAAGGAGATGCAGAAGTCGACCAGGTTCTTCAGCGCCACGTTGATGCTGTTTTTGGAGCGCACGAGGCCGCTCTCCAGGCAGGTAAAGCCCGCCTGCATCAGTGCCACCAGGAAGCCACACATCAGTAGCCAGAGAAGGTCGCCCGCGTCAGCCTGCATGGTTCCGTGCTCCTGCATTCAGTCCATTACCGGACTACACCATGCAAGCAATGCACCATAATGACGCGATTGTTAAAAAACTGTGACTAATTATGTGGTTAGAGTGAGAGTGGATGGCGGTTCGGGTGAGCGCGCGCACTCATTGTTAGGTGCGAACCCGACAATTTTGTGAACTGGATCACACAATCGATGTGGGCGGATGGGGTCAGATGATGCGTTGCGCACTTCTGTTAGCGCTACTGCCAATAACCAGAACGAATAACAACAACAGGGAGAGTATTATGAACCTCACTAAAGCTGGCCTGCTGCTGCTGGCCCTTGCCACCGTTTCCGCCTCCGGCTGTGCCTACCGCACCAGCTCCAACATCAAGGAACAGCCGCCGGGCACCGTGGTCTCCACCCACCCGGTGATCATCGCCGAGGATGACCTGCCCGGTCGCAAGTACGAGGAG
>JBFFSW010000257.1:0-3080 GCA_041572195.1 Thiohalomonadaceae bacterium
GATGCGGAGAAGGCCGCCGCCGGTAAGGCGATCTACACCGGTGGCGACAAGGACCGCGGCCTGGCCGCCTGCATGGGCTGTCACGGTCCCAGCGGTGCCGGTAACCCGGCGGCCAAGTTCCCCGCCCTCTCCGGCCAGCACAAGGATTACGTCGTCAAGGCCCTGAACGATTTCCGTTCCGGCGCCCGCGGCAACGATCCGGCCGGTATGATGCGCAGCATCGCCGCCCGCATGAACGACGCGGACATCGATGCGGTCGCGGAGTACATCCAGGGCCTGCACTAAGTTCGGACGCAGTAATATCCGTACTCGACAAGGGGTGGTCTTTGACCGCCCCTTGTCATCTTTGGGGGTCCCGTTTTCCGCCATACAGTGAGATGGGTGAAACGATTTGAACGCAATGCCTAACACCGCCCGCGGACGTCACTCCGTCGGAGCCACCCTGCTGGAGTTCCTCGGCTCCATGAACCTCGCCATCACCCTGCTGGTGGTGATCTCCATCGCCTCGGTGATCGGCACCGTGCTCAAGCAGAACGAGGCGTATAACAACTACGTCTTCAAGTTCGGCGATTTCTGGTTCGAGGTATTCAAGGCCCTCGGCCTGTTCGATGTCTACGGTGCCAGCTGGTTTCTGGTGCTGCTGGGCTTTCTGATTCTCTCCACCTCGGTCTGCGTATACCGCCAGTGGCCGGGGATGATGCGCGACATCAATCACTTCCGCCTGGATGTGCAGGAGAAGTCGCTGCGTGGCTTCCACCTCAAGACGGAGTGGAGCCAGCCCGGTTCGGCTGAGTCGGTGGCCAGGCCGCTGACGGCGGCGCTGGGCAATGGCGGCTACCGCAAGCGCAGCAAGCAGCGCGAGGACGGGTTGATGGTGGCGGGGATGAAGGGCAGCGCCTCGCGCCTGGGTTACCTGCTCTCGCACGTCGGCATCGTGGTGATCTGCCTCGGCGCCCTGGTGGATGGCAACCTGCCGCTGAAGCTGGCGGAGATGCGTGGCGACCTGGTGGTCGAGACCCGCGACCTGGCGGTGGAGGATATCCCCGCCAAGTCCACCCTCGGCGATGAGAACCTCGCCTTCCGCGGCAGCGTCAACATCCCCGAGGGGGGGAGCGCCAACTTCCTCTTCCTGCCGCTGCGTAACGGCTATCTGCTGCAGCAGCTGCCCTTCACCATCGAGCTGGAGCGTTTCCACGTCGAGTACTACGACCGCGGCATGCCCAAGTCCTTCGTCTCCGACGTGGTGATCCACGACGACGAGCTGGCTGAGCCACTGCGTCGTACAATTGAGGTGAACCACCCGCTGGTCTACAAGGGCTACGCCATCTACCAGGCCAACTTCAGCGACGGCGGTACCAAGCTGGAGCTGGATGCCTGGTCCTTCGACCGCCCCGACGCCGAGCCGCTCAAGCTCTCCGGCGCGGTGCACCGCAAGCTGGAGATCGTCACCCCCAGTGGTGCGCGCACCCTGGAGTTCATCGACTTCAAGCTGCACAACATCTTCCCGGCGGAAGAGGGCAGCGGCAAGCGCTTCCAGGACTACGGCCCCTCGCTCACCTTCAAGGTGCGCGAGCCCAACGGTCAGGCCAGTGAGTTCGTCAACTATCTGGTGCCGGTGAACCTCAACGGCGCGCTCTACCGCATGAGCGGCGTGCGCGAGTCGGTGGCCGAGGATTACCGCTATCTGCACATCCCGCTGGACGACGAGGTGAGCGTCAAGCGCTTCATGCGCCTGCGTGAGCTGGCCCTTGACCCGGCACGCATCCGTGCCGCCGCCGAGGCCCAGGCCGACGGGCTGGAGCTGAACGAGGCGCAGCGCGCCACCGTGATCGATTCCATGGAGGTGCTGATGAAGGTGTTCATCGTCTCCGGCCTGGACGAGGTGGTGGCCCGCGTCGAGCGCACCGCCCCCGAGTCCGAGCGCGGCGCGGTGGTGGAGTCCTACATCCAGCTGATCCAGAGCATGATGGGCGGCCTCTACCTGGAGATGCTGCTGGAGGAGGGGGTGGATGTCTCCAGCGGCGTCACCGCCGAGCAGGCGCGCTTCTTCGAGGACTCGCTGGAGGCCTTCTCCCTGCTGGGCGCCTACGGCTCGCCCATCTTCCTGGAGGTGAGCGACTTCGAGCACATCGAGTCCTCCGGTCTGCAGATCACCCGCGCACCGGGCCAGGGGATCGTCTACTTCGGCTGCGTGATGCTGATGCTCGGCGTCTTCTTCATGTTCTACCTGCACCACCGCCGTCTGTGGCTGTGGCTGCGCGAGGAGGAGGGCGAGGTGAAGGTGCTCTTCGCCGGTAGCGGTCACCGCAACCGCGAGGAGTTCGCCGACGAGTTCGAGAAGCTGACGGGGGCCCTGCGCGGCCTGGCCGACAAGCAGCGCCGTCTGGATGAACTATAGTCATCCCGTTAACGACTGATTAAGTGATCGGAACTAAGGTATACGCATGTCCGTAATCGAAGAAGAACTGCAGGACTACCTGCACAAACCCTCCCTGCTCAAATCCCTGGGCGCCTTTGACTGGATCTGGGCGCTGTTGCTGGCGGTGGGCGGCGTCTACGCTCACATGAACTTCGGCGAGCTGATGGACGACTACGAGGTGGGGATCCTCTACGCCACCGTCGCCTCGCTGGCGGTGTTCGGCTGGTACTGGAAGCCGGCGCGCGCGCTGGGGCTGGCCATCGCCGCCCTCAGCCTCGCCGCCATCGGCCTCTATGGCGATGAGCTGGCGCGTGGTGATACCAACTTCTTCCTCAAGTTCCTCCTCTCCAGCCAGTCGGCCATTAGCTGGATGAGCGCCCTCTACGTGCTCGCCACCCTCGGCTACTACCTCACCCTCGCCACCCGCTCGGAGTTCGCCGGTCGCGTCGCCTCGGCGATGACCTGGTCGGGCACGGTGATGGGCTTCGTCGGCCTGATGGTGCGCTGGCGCGAGTCCTACCTGGTGGGCATGGACGTGGGCCACATCCCGGTGAGCAACCTCTACGAGGTGTTCATACTCTTCGCCGTGCTCACCGCGCTGCTGCACCTGCACTACGAGAAGCGCTACGACAACCGCGCCATGGGCGCCTTCGTGCTCACC
>JBFFSW010000258.1:0-3075 GCA_041572195.1 Thiohalomonadaceae bacterium
AGGTAGGCTGGGGACTGACGTTCAGATCCCGGCGCTGAACTTCGGCCCATAGTGCCTCGAGGGTTGGGAAATCCACATAGTCAATACCGGTCAATTCCTGGATGGCATCGCGCAACGGCTGAACCTTCATCAGCATGCCGGGACCGCCGCCGTAGGGTCGGTCATCGACCCGCCGGTGCTTGTTCTCGGTGTAATCGCGCGGGTTCCAGAAGACCAGCTCCAGCAACCCCGCGGCCACCGCCCGTCCGCTCACCCCGTGCTCAGAGAGGGCGGCGAACATCTCCGGGAAGAGGCTGACCACGTCGATGCGCATGGTCGAGCCCTTAGAACTCCGGGTCCCAGTCGACGCGCATCCGCCCACCGTCGAGGTCGATATCCAGCACCACCTCGTCGATGTAGGGAAGCAGTCGTTCGCGCTCCCCCTGGACCACCAGCACGTCGTTGGCGCCGGTCTCCATCATCTGCTTGACCACACCCAGCTCAACCCCCTCGGAGGTGACCACCGTGAGTCCGATCAGCTGGCTCCAGTAGTACTCACCCTCGCCCGCCGCGGGCAGCTGCCCGGGGCGGATGGCGATGTCGCACTGCAGCCAGCGGGCCGCCTCGTCACGGTCGTTGACGCCGTCGAGGCGGGCCACCAGGGACTTACCCTGCGGCCGTCCCTCGGCGAGCTTGAACTCGTGAGGGATGCCGTCACGCAGCAGCAGCCAGGGGGTGTAACTGAAAATATTCTTCCGCGGCTCGGTGTGAGAGTAGATCTTCACCCAGCCACGCACGCCGTACAGGCCGGCGATCCGGCCGACGACGATCAAATCGTCAGTCGCACTCAGGCGGCCTGCTCCTTGAGCAGCTTGGCCACGCGATCAGAGGTCTGGGCGCCCTGGCTGATCCAGTGATCGACGCGCTCGCGGTCAATGCGCAGACGCTCCTCGTTACCACGGGCGACGGGGTTGAAGAAACCCACACGCTCGATGAAACGGCCGTCGCGCTTGTTGCGGCTGTCGGTGACGACGATCTGGTAGAAGGGGCGCTTCTTGGCGCCGCCACGGGCCATGCGAATGGTTACCATGCCTGTTAATTCCTCAATCTACAAAACGAACGGGGCCGCCAAAACGGCGACCCTCCACGTATCAAGCCCGCCATTTTACGTTACTGCAACGAAAAAGGATAGCCCTATATGTATGGTATTTAGAAGGGCATGCCGGGCGGCATCTTGCCCTTGAGGGCGCGCATCATCTTCGCCATGCCGCCCTTCTGCATCTTCTTCATCATCTTCTGCATCTGGGTGAACTGCTTGAGCAGGCGGTTCACGTCCTGCACCTGGGTGCCGGAACCGGCGGCGATGCGCTTGCGCCGCGAGCCCTTGATCAAGTCCGGGTGGTGACGCTCCTTGGGGGTCATGGAGTTGATGATCGCCTCCATGCGGCGGAACTCGCCGTCGTTAACCTGATTCTTGACCGCGTCGGGGATGGACCCCATGCCCGGCAGCTTGTCCATCAGCCCGGCGACGCCACCGAGCTTGCCCATCTGCTGCAGCTGGTCGCGGAAGTCCTCCAGGTCGAAGCCCTTGCCCTTCTTGAGCTTGCTGGCCAGCTTCTCGGCCTTCTCGTGGTCGACCTTGCGCTGCACCTCCTCGACCAGTGAGAGCACGTCGCCCATATCGAGGATGCGCGAGGCGACACGGTCCGGATGGAAGGGCTCCAGCGCGGTGGACTTCTCGCCAACGCCGAGGAACTTGATCGGTTTGCCGGTGATCTGGCGCACCGACAGCGCCGCACCGCCGCGGGCGTCACCATCGGTCTTGGTGAGGATGACACCGGTCAGCGGCAGGGCGTCGTTGAAGGCCTTGGCGGTATTGGCGGCATCCTGGCCGGTCATGGAATCGACCACGAAGAGGGTCTCGACCGGGTTGATGGCCGCGTGCAGGCGCTTGATCTCGCCCATCATCTCGTCATCGATGTGCAGGCGACCGGCGGTATCGATGATCACTACATCGACGTGGGCCTTGCGCGCGGCGTCGATGGCGCCGGAGGCGATATCCACCGGGTCCTGATCGGGGCTGGAGGGGTGGAACTGGGCGCCCACCTCACCGGCCAGGGTCTTCAGCTGCTCGATGGCCGCCGGGCGGTAGATGTCGGCGGAGGTGACCATCACCGACTTCTTCTGGGTCTCGCTCAGCCAGCGCGAGAGCTTGCCGACGCTGGTGGTCTTACCCGAGCCCTGCAGACCGGCCATGAGGATCACCGCCGGGGGCTGGGCGCGCAGGTCCAGCGCCTCGTTGGCCTCGCCCATGAGGGTGATCAGCTCGTCGTGGACCACCTTGACCAGCGCCTGACCGGGGCTGAGCGACTCCAGCACCTCCTTGCCGACGGCGCGCTCACGCACGTGGTCGACGAACTGACGCACCACCGGCAGGGCCACGTCGGCCTCCAGCAGCGCCATGCGCACCTCGCGCAGGGTCTCCTTGATGTTCTCTTCGGTGAGGCGACCGCTGCCGCGCAGGTTGCGCAGGGTGCGCGTCAATCGTTCTGTAAGGTCGTCGAACATGGGATTACCGGATATGTGGGAGCAACAATGGGGCGGGGATTATAGCGTGAAAAGCTCGCCACCCGACAGTTGCACCAGCTCACGGTCGGTGATCAGTGTCTGACACTGCTCGAAGATCAGCGCCTCGGCCCCGGGCTTGGCGTGGCTGAGGTAGACCTGGGGACGGTGCTTCAGCTTGGCCAGATCGGCGGCCAGCATCCGCGGACAGTAGTGGTGGGCCGCCTCGCACAGCGGCTCCTCGCTGTTGGAGAAGGCCGCCTCGACCAGCAGCAGGTCGAGCCGCTGCGCGGCGTTGAGCGCCTGCCAGAGACCATCGTTGCTGGTGGTGTCGCCGCTGAAGGCGAAGCTGGCGCCGTCGGCCGCCTCCACCACGTAGCCCACCGAGGGCACCGTGTGGTTGACCGGCAGCATGCGCAGGCGCCGCCCCTCCACCTCCAGCGTCTCGCCCAGGCGCATGGGCTGGAAGCGCAGCACCGGCTCCTCGGCGTTGGGCAGGGCGCTGAAGTCGGGCCAGATCACCCAGTTGAA
>JBFFSW010000259.1:0-3069 GCA_041572195.1 Thiohalomonadaceae bacterium
CAGGCTCCACCTGCGGCGGATGGACATGATCGACAATCGCCTGCAACAGCGGCTCCATGTTGCCTTCGCGCACATCCGACTCCATACCGGCAAAACCGCTCAGGCCCGAGGCATAGACCACCGGGAAGTCGAGCTGCTCGTCGCTGGCGCCGAGACGGTCGAACAGGTCGAAGGTCTGATCCAGCGCCCACTCGGGACGGGCCGCCGGGCGGTCGATCTTGTTCACCACCACGATGGGGTGCAGGCCGCGGCGCAGCGCCTTTTCGGTGACGAAGCGGGTCTGCGGCATCGGGCCTTCAACGGCGTCCACCAGCAGCAGCACCGAGTCGACCATCGAGAGCACGCGCTCCACCTCACCGCCGAAGTCGGCGTGTCCGGGGGTGTCGACGATGTTGATGCGGTACTCGCCCCACTGGATGGCGGTGGGTTTGGCGAGGATGGTGATGCCGCGCTCGCGCTCCTGGTCGTTGGAGTCCATCGCCCGCTCTTCGAGCTGGGTACGCTCGTCAAGGGTGTCGGACTGCTTCAGCAGCTGATCGACCAGGGTGGTCTTGCCGTGGTCAACGTGGGCGATGATGGCGATGTTGCGAAGGTTCTCAATCACGGGGGCTTACCGCAGGTGGTGGCAAAGAACGCGCGATCATACCGGAATAGGCGGCGAACTGATACCTATTTCAATAACTTGGCCGCCTCGGCGTGCCCCTGTGCCGCCGCCCGCGACCACCAGCGCCGCGCCCGCGCCTCATCCACCGCCAGGCCCATCCCCTCGGCCAGCATCACCCCGTAGAGGTACTGGGCGTCGGCATAGCCCTGCTCGGCCGCCGCGCGCATCCAGCGCGCCGCCTCCGCCGGGTCGCCACCGGAGCTGACCAGCAGGTGGGCGAGGCTGAACTGCGCCTCCACCAGACCCTGGGCGGCGGAGCGGCGATACCAGCGCAGCGCCCGCTCCACATCGCGCGCCACCCCCATGCCGTGGTCGTAGGCGGCGCCAAGGTTAAGCTGGTCCCAGGCATCGCCCGCATCGGCCCCGGCGCGCAGCTCATCGAGGCTCGGTTGCGCGGCGGCGCCCACGGCATACAGCAGGACAAGCAGGGTGAGAAGCTTACGCATCGCCGCATCATGCCGTGCCGACGCGCACGCCTCAAGCGGTTATGATGGGGCCATGCGTCCACCCGACTACTCACGCTCCATCCTCGCCCTCATGGCCTCGTTGCGACACGGCATGGGTGGCGGTGAGTCCGTGGTCGAGCCACTGACGGAGATCCCGCCCGCCGCGCTGGCCGGGCGCGATGTGCTGCTGTGGGTCATCGACGGCCTGGGCGATGAGCTGCTGCGGCGCTTCCCCGACAGCTGGCTGGCGCGCAACCGCAGCGCGGTCATCGACTCGGTCTTCCCCACCACCACCGCCGCGGCCATGAGCAGCTACTACTCCGGCGCCGCGCCGGCATCGCATGCCATCACCGGCTGGCACATGTGGCTGGCTGAGCTGGCCTCAGTGGTCACCATCCTCCCCTTCCGCCACCGCAGTGGCGAGGCGCTGACGGGCATCGACCCCGCGCAGCTCTTCGGCGCCGCGCCACTGAGCGCACGCCTGGGGCGCTCGGCGCACGCCATCGCCCCGGCGGCCATCAGCGACTCCATCATCTCCCGCACCCTCAGCGCCGGGGCCAGGCGTCACGGCGAGGCGACGCTGGAGGGCTTCACCTCCCGTCTGCAATCCTTACTCGATGAGCCCGGCGAGCCCCGCTACCTGTTCGCCTACTGGAGCGAACTGGATGAGCTGATGCATATTCACGGCTGCGAATCCGCGCAGGTGAGCGCCCACTTCCAGGCCCTGGACGCGGCCGCCGAAGCGCTGGCCGCGACCTGCGAGGTCGGCGGCGCCGCGCTGTTGATCAGCGCCGACCATGGCCTCATCGACTCCCCGCCCGAGCGCCGCATCGACCTGGCCGGGCACCCGCGCCTGGCCGACTGCCTCACCCTGCCGCTGTGCGGCGAGCCACGCGCCGCCTATGCCTACCCTAGGGCGCGCAAGCTGAGTGAGTTCCTCGCCTATACCAAAGGTGAACTGGGAGAGGCGTGCGAGCTGCGCGAAAGCGAGCAGCTGATCGCCGAGGGCTGGTTCGGCCCCGGCCCGGTGGACGGACGACTGGCCTCGCGGGTGGGGGAGTACACCCTGCTGATGCGCGATAACTGGAGCATCCTCCAGCGCCTGCCGGGGGAGCGCCCCTTCGAGCTCCAGGCGGTGCACGGGGGACTCAGCGAGGCGGAGCTACGGGTTCCGCTGATCGCCAGAATCTAGCCATGGGCTGGTTCGTCTACCTGCTGCGCTGCGCCGACGGCAGCCTCTACACCGGCATCACCACCGATCTGAAGCGGCGCCTGCACGAGCACAACCACACCGCCGCCGGGGCCCGCTACACCCGCGCCCGGCGGCCGGTCGAGCTGCACTACTACGAGGAGGCGGTCGACCGTAGCGAGGCGGGCAAACGCGAGCACTCACTTCGCCGCCAGGGCGCCGCCGCCAAGCGCGCACTGGGCGATACCGATCGACGGGAAAGGCCGGAGAAATACGCCCCCTACCGCTCGGCGTAGAGTCCCCGCTGACGCAGGAAGGCGCTGAGGATCCAGACCGTAGCCAGCATCTCGATGCACTCCTCCAGCGCCCGCATCAGGTGACGGGCGTCGGCGAAGGCGAGCGGAGTGTACTCCATCACCCACTGGTAGTTCTCCACGTTGCCATCGAGCAGGTCCATCGACATCGCCAGGGCATAGCAAGCCATACCGCCGACGAAACCCCACAGCGCGCCGCGATCATCGAAACCCCGACGCAGAAACAGCAACAGCCCCACCCCGGCGAGGATGTAGAAGGGCGCCGCCACCACGTGCCAGTAGTAGCTTCGAAAACCCCGCAGCCACTCGAACGGCCACCCCTCGCGCCCCGCCTCGACCAGAGTGCCGACGTAGCTGCCCAACTGCTCGTGCAGGGTGAAGAGGTCGTCGATGCCGAGCAGGCCAACGAAGGCACCGACCAGATACCAGCCACGGCCGCCGCCGAGGCGGGCAATG
>JBFFSW010000260.1:0-3065 GCA_041572195.1 Thiohalomonadaceae bacterium
AATGGTATCGAAGGGCACCCAGTGGCCGTTGACGTAGGCCTCCACCCACTGGTGGCTGGTGCGCTTGCTGCCGCTCTCCATGATAAAGCCGCCGACCAGCCGCGCCGGGATGTTGACCCGCCGGGCCATGGCCACGAACAGGCGGCTCTTGCCATTGCAGCTCGCCTCCCCCAGCTTCAGCGCGGTGAGCGCATCGGTATAACCGGAGAAGTTGCGGTTGCGCAGATTGTCCTGCAGGTGGCGGTGGATGCGCCGCAGGGTGTCGGCCACGTCGCGCTCATCCTCGGGCGGCAGTATGGTGCTGATATTGAGCTGGATCAGCGGGTCGTTCACCTGCACCCCCTCCTCCTCCTGAAGATAGGCCTCCAGCTCCTCGGGGTAGTGCACGGGGATGGGCATGTTTTCCGGCAGCTCGTAACGCACCTGCTTGGTCTGCACCAGATAGGTGTAACGGATATCGTGCACACCCTCGACCGCGTTCCCCTGCCAGGAGGCCACGCGGTCGCCGCCCTCCCCCTGCTGGCTGAGCAGGAAGCGACCGGAGGCGTTCTGCTCCTCCAGCACCAGTTGGCGGGAATCGGAGCGCGGCAGGTAGGTGCTGACGTTGATGTCCTCGCCGTGACCATCCACCTGCATGCCCAGCTCCACCTGGTAGCTGAGCGCGGGGATCAGACCCTTGAGCGGATAATCGAGGACGAAGAGCTTGTAGCCCATCAGCGAGAGCGGCAGCAACAGCAGACCCGCCATCAACAGATAGAAGGCCCAGCGTCGACGCTGTGTATGTGTGTGTGACATCCCGCTCCCCGGACTATGAACAGCTCAAGCTTATGAAAAAACCATGACAGGTTTATGACCTGTAGATTAAGGAAAACTTATGTGAGTTCGCTTTGGATAGGGTAATTTTCAGAACTGGAACATAGGTCACAAAAAAGGCGGCCCGAGGGCCGCCTTTTTCGTCACCTTGCACCGTTTTAGCCCAACCAAACCCGGGCATTGCGGAACATGCGCATCCACGGGCCGTCCTCGCCCCACTCGTCCGGACGCCAGGAGTGCTGCACCGCGCGGAAGACGCGCTCCGGGTGCGGCATCATGATGGTGAAGCGGCCGTCCTCGCTGGTCAGGCCGGTGACACCCAGCGGTGAGCCGTTAGGGTTGGCCGGATAGCGCTCGGTGGGGTCGCCGTAGTTGTCGACGTAGCGCAGCGCCGCCAGCTGTTTGCGCAGCGCCTCCTCGGCGCCGTGCCCCTGGCGGAACTCGGCACGGCCCTCGCCATGGGCCACGGCGATGGGCAAGCGCGAGCCCTCCATCCCGGCGAGGAAGATCGACGGCGACTTGAGCACCTCGACCATGGAAACGCGCGCCTCGAACTGCTCGGAGTTGTTGCGCACGAAGTGCGGCCAGGCATCGGTGCCGGGGATCAGCTCGTGCAGGTTGGACATCATCTGGCAGCCGTTGCAGACGCCCAGACCGAAGCTGTCTTCACGATTAAAGAAGGCCTCGAACTGTTCACGGGCACGCGGGTTGAAGAGGATGGACTTGGCCCAGCCCTCACCGGCACCGAGCACGTCGCCGTAGGAGAAGCCGCCGCAGGCGACCAGCCCCTTGAACTCATCCAGCGACACGCGCCCGGCGATGATGTCGCTCATGTGCACGTCCACCGCGGCGAAACCGGCGCGGTCGAAGGCGGCGGCCATCTCGATCTGGCCGTTCACCCCCTGCTCGCGCAGCACCGCCATGCGCGGACGCGCGCCCTTGTTGATGAAGGGGGCGGCGACGTTGTCGTCGATGTCGAAGCTGAGCTCGGCGTGCAGGCCCGGGTCGGCCACATCGAGGATGCGCTCGTACTCTTCCTTGGCGCACTCGGGGTTGTCGCGCAGCGACTGCATGTGGTGGCTGGTGGCCGACCAGGCACGCTGCAGATCAACGCGGGATTCGTGCATCAGCAGGCGGCCGTCCTTGCTGACCACCAGCTTATCGTCGTCGCGCAGGGTGCCGATGACGTGGGAGCAACCGGCCAGGTCGTACTCACGCAGCACCGAGAGCACCTCCTCGGTGTCGCAGTGGCGCACCTGGATCACCGCCCCCAGCTCCTCACTGAAGAGCACCGCCGCAGGGTCATCGCCCAGGGCGTCGATGTCCACCTCGAAGCCGGTGTGGGCGGCGAAGGCCATCTCCGCCAGGGTGGTGAAGAGGCCGCCGTCGGCGCGGTCGTGGTAGGCCAGCAGGTAGCGCGAGCGATTGAGCTCCTGAATGGCGGCGAAGAAGTTCTTCAGCGCCTCGGCGTCGTCCACGTCGGGTGCGTGGTGACCCAGCTCGCCGTAGACCTGCGCCAAACAGGAGCCGCCCAGGCGGTTCCGGCCCTTGCCCAGGTCGATCACGATAAGGTCGGAATCGCCCTTGTCGGTGCGCAGCTCCGGGGTGAGGGTGTGGCGCACGTCCGAGACCGGGGCGAAGGCGGAGATGATCAGCGACAGCGGCGCGGTCACCGACTTCTCCCCCTCGGCGTCCTCCCAGACGGTCTTCATTGACATGGAGTCCTTGCCCACCGGGATGGCGATGCCCAGCTTGGGGCAGAGCTCCATGCCCACCGCCTTGACCGCCTCGTAGAGACCGGCGTCCTCGCCCGGGTGGCCCGCCGGGGCCATCCAGTTGGCGGAGAGGACGATGTCTTCAATCTTGTCGATCTGCGCGGCGGCGATGTTGGTCAGCGCCTCGCCCACCGCCATGCGCGCGCTGGCGGCGTGGTCCAGCAGCGCCACCGGGGTGCGCTCGCCCATGGACATCGCCTCGCCCACGTAGCCGTCGTAGCTGGCGGCGGTCACCGCGCAGTCGGCCACCGGCACCTGCCAGGGGCCGACCATCTGATCGCGGTTGACCAGACCGGTGACCGAGCGGTCGCCGATGGTGATGAGGAAGCTCTTGTCGCCGATGGTCGGCAGCTTCATCAGGCGGTAGGCGGCATCCTTGATGTCGACCTGGCGGGTATCGAAATCCTGCTTCTTAAACGGCTTGTGCTGCACCTCGCGCAGCATCTTCGGCGGCTTGCCCAGCAACACCTCCAGCGT
>JBFFSW010000261.1:0-3058 GCA_041572195.1 Thiohalomonadaceae bacterium
ACCAGGGCGCCGAAGTGGTTGGCGATCATGCCGTCGTAGCGGGCGGTGTGCTCGTAGGTCTTGACCATCAGGTCGAAGCGGGTGGCCAGGGTGGTGGCGTTGTTATTCCCCTTCATCTCCTCGAGCACGCGGCCGTAGTCCTCGGCGTCGACGATGATGGTGACATCCTTATGGTTCTTGGCGGCGGCGCGGATCATGGTGGGGCCGCCGATGTCGATGTTCTCGATGGCGTCCTCCAGGGAGCAGTCGGGGCGGGCCACGGTCTGCTCGAAGGGGTAGAGGTTAACCACCACCATGTCGATGCCGCCGATGCCGTGCTCGGCCATCACCGCGTCATCAAGGCCGCGGCGCCCCAGGATGCCACCGTGGATCTTCGGGTGCAGGGTCTTGACCCGGCCGTCCATCATCTCCGGGAAGCCGGTGTAGTCGCCGACCTCAATCACCGCGATGCCGTTGTCGGCCAGCAGCTTGGCGGTGCCGCCGGTGGAGAGGATCTCCACGCCCAGGGCGTCGAGTTCGCGGGCGAAGTCGACGATGCCGGTCTTGTCGGAGACGCTGATCAGGGCGCGTTTGATGCTCATTCGGGGTTCCTTATTGGTCGAGACCGTACTGTTTCAGTTTCTTGCGTAGGGTGCCGCGGTTGATGCCCAGCAGCTGCGAGGCGCGGGACTGGTTGCCGCCGGTGTGCTTCATCACCGACTCGAACAGCGGTCGCTCCACCTCGTTGATCAACAGCTGATAGAGGTTGTCGGGCTGGTGCTCGCCGAGGTCGGCGAAGTACTGTTCCAGTGCGCCGCGCACGCTGCCGTTCAGCGGAATCGGTTTGTCGCTCATGCGGCCTCCCTGGCGTCGAGCAGGCGCTGGAAGAACTCCTCCACCATGCGCAGCTGATCCTCCGCGTTGTCGACACGGTTGACCGCGTCGCGGAAGGCGCCGCCGGCACGCTGGCCCTTGGAGTACCAGGAGATGTGTTTGCGCGCCATGAGTACACCGGTGTGTTCGCCGTAGAACTCGTAGAGGTTGTGCAGGTGGCCGCTGAGGATATCGCGCACCTCCTCGATGGAGGGCTCGGGCAGCTTCTCACCGGTGGCCAGGTAGTGGCCGATCTCGCGGAAGATCCACGGACGGCCCTGGGCGGCGCGGCCGATCATCAGCGCATCGACGCCGGTCTGTTCCAGAACGAGCCTGGCCTTCTCCGGGTTGGTGATGTCGCCGTTGGCGATCACCGGGATGCTGATGCGGCTCTTCACCTCGGCGATGGTCTCGTACTCCGCCTCGCCGCGGTAGGCGTCGGCGCGGGTGCGGCCGTGGATCGCCAGCGACTGGATCCCCGCCTCCTGGGCGATGTGGGCGACGTTCAGGGCGTTGCGGTTGTCGCGGTCCCAGCCGGTGCGGATCTTGAGGGTGACCGGTACGTCGACGGCGCCGACCACCGCCTCGAGGATCGCGGCCACCAGCTTTTCGTCGCGCATCAGCGCGGAACCGGCGGCGACGTTGCACACCTTCTTCGCCGGGCAGCCCATGTTGATGTCGATGATCTGCGCGCCGTTGTCGGCGTTATAGCGGGCGGCCTCGGCCATCATCTTCGGGTCGGCGCCCATGATCTGCACCGAGCGCGGGTCAGGCTCGCCGCTGTGGTCGGCGCGACGCTTGGTCTTCTCGCTGCCCCACAGCAGTGAGTTGGAGGAGACCATTTCGGAGACGGCCATGCCCGCGCCCATGCTCCGGCAGAGTTGGCGGAACGGGCGGTCGGTGATCCCGGCCATGGGGGCCAAAACCAGATTGTTCGGCAGTGTGTAGGGGCCGATACGCATCGCGGACAGTCGTTAGGTGTAAAAACGGGAACCGCTGATCATACCGTCGGTTGCCGGAATGGGCTAGTGGAAGTTGAACTCGAAACCAACCGCGCGGCTGCCCGGGTCGACCACCTCCAGCAGCAGGTGGGCCTCGCCGCCGGCGCGGAACACCTCGTCGGCGGCACCGGCCAGATATTGGCCGGGGTTGAAGCGGCGGCGCGCCACCACCTGGGCGTTGAGGTCGCGCATCACCACCTCCACCGCCGGGTAGGGCTGGTCGAAGTCGGCCTCGTTGACCAGGGTGGCGGTGATCATTAGCGCCCCCTCGTAGCGGTGGTGGGACTGCACCGTGTGGTCGGCCATACTCACCTGGCTAGGGGCGCGGCGTAGCGGCAGCTCGCAGCCGACGATGCCGCACATCAGCTCCAGCGAGGGGCGCAGGCGGGCGTCGGCGGCCAGCACGTCGCGGTGCCAGTAGCCGTACTGAATCACTAGCAGGGCGACGCAAAGCAGCCCGCCCAGGCCCCAGGCGACGGCGCGCCCCAGGCCACCGCCGCCGCCGGCCTGTTGCAGCTGGGGCGGCAGTTGCGGCGCGGCGGGCTCATCAATCGGCTCGGGCTGCGGTTCGGGTTCAGGCTCCGGGGTGGACGGCGGCGGTGCTGGAGCCGGTTCGGGCTCCGGCTCTGGCTCTGGCTCTGGCTCTGGCTCCGGCAGTTCCGGCTCCTCCTCCCCCTCGGCGGGGGAGAGCAGCGCCTCGATCTCCGAGGCGGAGAACTCGTCCCCCGCGGCGGCGGGGGCGGGAGTCGGTTCCGGCTCGGGCTCGGGCTCCTCCAGCTCGGCCGCCGCCTCGTTCTCGATCAGATCGCCCAGCTCCTCCAGGGCGTCCGCCTCGCTGGAGCGCTGAGCCTCTTCTTCCGGCTCAGGAGGAAGCTCCTCCTCAGCCTCGGCCGTGACGGCCCCCTCAACCCCGCTCAGGTCCAGCTCCGGCACCTCGCCCGATGCGGCCTCTTCGGCCGTGCGCTCAAAGAAGGCATCGATCGCCTCGTCGGAGAGGGACTCCTCCACTGGCGGTTCAAGTTCGGGCTCCGGTTCCGGTTCAGCGGCGGCCTCGTCGAAGAGGGCGTCGATATCCTCACTGGGGAAGGGTTCGCTGGATTCAGGCTCTGGCTCGGGCTCAGGGATAACCTCGGGCTCAGGGATAACCTCGGGCTCAGGGATAACCTCGGGCTCAGGGATAACCTCGGGCTCAGGGATAACCTCGG
>JBFFSW010000262.1:0-3051 GCA_041572195.1 Thiohalomonadaceae bacterium
CCCCAGCGGATGTCGTCGAAGATGAAGAACTCGGGCTCGGGACCGAACAGGGCGCTATCACCGATGCCGGTGGACTTCAGGTACTCCTCGGCGCGCTTGGCGATGGAGCGGGGGTCGCGCTCGTAGCCCTGCATGTCGGAGGGCTCGACGATGTCGCAGGTGATGTTGACCATGGTCTCGTCGGCGAAGGGGTCGACGACGGCGGTGGTCGGGTCGGGCATGAGGATCATGTCGGACTCGTTGATGCCCTTCCAACCCTCAATGGAGGAACCGTCGAACATCTTACCCTCGGTGAAGGTATCTTCATCGATCTGGGTAATCGGCATGGTCACGTGCTGCTCCTTGCCGTGGGTGTCGGTAAAGCGGAAGTCGACGAACTTCGCGCCGCTATCCTTGATCAGTTTCAGGGCGTCATTAGCAGACATCGGTTGCCTCCAAAGCAATTGCTGTTAGCAGTTTAATTCCCGGCCGACCCTAGGGGCGACCTTATCAATTCGTTGTGATGGATTGCAGGAAATATGCCAGACGTTAAGCGACTGATTTTCCGTAGAATCCCTACCGTTATCGGCAGCAACAAGGGTGCTGGTTGCACTATACTGGTGCACCTTGCGCTCATTTGCACCAATAGTGATCGTCAGCAGTAAAAGACGCGCACCTCGGCGACCTCATCCCAGGCCTCCGCGCTCTCCTCCAGTGCCTCTTTCAGGGTGTCATGCGCCACCAGGCCGCAAGGGAGATAAAGTTCGACGATAACCCGGCCCTCAAGGTAGTGAAGAGTGGTCTTCTTCGGCGCCTGCGTCAAGCCTAACGACTCCCAGTGGGGCAGCATCCGCGCCAGTAGTTCACCACGCGGGGGGAGATTGGCGCTCAGCGGCATCTGCTCGTCATCCTCGGGGTCGATATGCACCAGCACATCGTTCACCTCATCGACCTTGCGGATCAGGCGGTGGCGCACCGTCTCGCTGATGTAGTGACCCTCGGAGACGGAGAGCTCCGGGTCCACCAGCACATGCACATCAACCAGGGCGTCCTGGCCCATGCGCCGGGTACGCAGCATGTGCAGCTCGCGCACCCCGTCGACCTCGAGGATGACCGCCTTGATCGCCTCGACCCGCTCCAGCTCCAGCCCCGCGTCCACCAGCTCGTGCAGGCTCTCCCAAACCAGGTCGAAACCCACCTTGGCCACCATCAGCGCCACGCCCACGGCGGCGATGGCATCCAGGTACTCCAGTCCGGCCATGGTGCCCGCCACGCCCACCACCACGATCACCGAGGAGATGGCATCGGTGCGGCTGTGCCAGGCGTTGGCCTTGAGCATGTCGGAACGCAGCTTGCGCGCCAGGGCCATGGTGTAGCGGTAGATCCACTCCTTGGAAAGCACCGAAATCACGGCGATCAGCAACGCCCACACACCCGGCTGCATCAGCTCCGCGGGGTTGAAGAGTCTGTCGATGGAGTCCCAGGCGATACCGGCGGCGACGCCGATGAGGGCGACACCGAGGATCACCGTCGCCAGGGTCTCGAAGCGGCCGTGGCCGTAGGGGTGCTTCTCATCGGCATCCTGGCTGCCGTGCTTGGCGGCGACGATCACCATCACGTCGGTGGCCAGGTCGGAGAGGGAGTGGACGCCGTCGGCGATCAGCGCCTGGGAGTTGGCGGCGTAACCGGCCAGCAGCTTGGCCACGGCGAGCAGGGCATCGACCACCGAACCCACCAGGGTCACCTTGCGCATCGCCTTGTAGCGCTCCTCCCCCTCCAGCTTGCGGTCGGGGAGGTGGTGATGATGATGGTGGTGGTGGCCGCCCATTAGTCCGCTCCTACCTCGATGACGACGAACACCTCGGCCCCTTCATCGCGGGTCTCCACGACCTTGTGGCCGTTGATGCGGCACCAGGCGGGGATATCGTTGAGGGCGCCGTGTTCGGTGGAGAGCACCTCGAGGATGTCGCCCGCCTCGAGCTGGGCGACGCGGTCCTGGGTGCGGATCACCGGCATCGGGCAGAGCAGCCGGGAGGTGTCGAGGGTGTATCGGCTCACAGGTGCCAGGCCTCCGGTAGCTCCGAGGGGGGCAGGGGCTTGACCGCGATTTCGCGGCTATTGCCCTGCCGGTCGGTAATGTTGACCACCACCTCGTCCGCCTCGCGACCCTTGGAGTAGCGGGCGATGATGCGCGCCGCCAGCAGCATATCCTCCTCGGAGGGTTCACCGACGATCAGCGCCAGCGGCCCCGGGTGGGAGACGGTGTAGAGGTGGTCGTAGAGTTTCCTGTAGCCCAAGAGGAAGTTGTTCTCCCCCTCCTCGCGACTGACGATCACTTTGAAATTGGGGGCCGGGCGGATGTGGCGCCCCACCTTCAACAGCATGATGTCGTCCATCTCGTATTCGCGGTTGCCGCGCGCCTGCCACAGGTCCACCAGCTTGCGTGAGTAGGCCTCGTCGGTGAGGAAACAACAGCCACCGGCGGGGGAGGCGTAATCCTCGAAGCCGAATGCCTTCGCCAGCGCCATCTGCGGCTTGCGATTGCGGCCGGAGAAGCCGTAGAGCTTCTCCCGATCCACCCAGCCCTCGCGCTCGGGCAGGGTGGCGGGGAGGTTCTGGGCGCAGAGCGGGCGCAGCAGCCGATCCTGGGCGCCGGACTCGCGCGCCACCACCGGCATGGTGTCCTTGCGCTGCGACATGGGCCGCTGACCGATCACCTCGCCGGTGATGATGAAGTCGAAGCCGTTCTTTTCCGCCCACTCCAGCGCCTTGTGCACCATGAAGATCTTGCAGTCCAGGCAGGGGTTCATGTTCGAGCCGTAGCCGTGCTTGGGGTTCAGCAGCACATCCTTGTACTCCTCGACGATGTCGATGATGTGCAGCTTGATCCCCAGTTGCTCCGCCGACCACAGGGCGTTATTGCGCTTGGGCTTGTCGCGGTCCTTCTTGCGAATGGCATGGGTATGCCCTTCCACGCAAAAACCGGTAAAAAAATTGATGCCTTCCACATGGATCCCTTGTTCAAGGATCACCTTGGCGGCAAGCATGGAATCAAGACCGCCGGAGATCAGG
>JBFFSW010000263.1:0-3038 GCA_041572195.1 Thiohalomonadaceae bacterium
AACCGCCTGCGCCACGCCCCGGCCGATCGCTTCCGCTTCATGGAGTTGCTGCGCGAGCCCGTCGCCTACATCGAAGACGCCCTGGGCAAGCGCTTCATCGGCGTCTCCTTCCCGCTCCCCGCCAAGACCCGCCAGGTGGCTAAGCTGGCCCTGGCGCTGCAAATGGAGATGGCTCTGGGCTACAAGTTCATCGCCGAGGAGAGCCGCGCCGCCAACATCCTGCTGCGCGACAAACAGCTGCTGATGACCGCCATACACCGCGCCATCCGCTATCTCAGCCAGGCGCTGCTGACCAACTACCAGCTCTACGCCCCCCACCCCAGCGGCAGCTGGCTGGAGCTGCACCTACTCTATCTCTGCGCCGAGGCGCTGGACCTGCACACCACCCCGGTCAAGGACCGCTGGAACCCCGAACTGCCCGAATCGAGCATCGCCCGCGGCTACAAGCAGGTGCTGATGCTGTCGTTGGCCTCCCCCTACCGCCTGCGCCAGGGCGAGGCGGAGGCCATCTTCCACGCCCTTGGGCGCTGGGCCGGACACACCGAGATCATCCCCTACGACCACCCGCGGGCGGACGAGGCACTGTTCGTGGTGCACATGGACAGCGACTCCGAACCGGACTACCTCGCCTTCGACCGCCGCCACTGCGACAGCGACGCCTGCCGCCGGGTGCAGACCCGCCAGCTCTCACACCTGATGCGCGATGAGCTGCACTATCTGATGGAACACAAGGTCAAACCCGACCACGGCCTCAGCAACGACCTGCTGCACCGCCTGATCCTCGCCTGGGGGGTAGCCCCCAAGCGCGACTTCAACCGCAGCGAGAAACAGGGCGCCATCGAGGTGGTCATCGGCACCAGCTCGCTGCACCAGGCGCTCTCCGCCGCCTACGGCAAGGCCAAGGTCAGCGCCCACCGCTCCCACTTCGAGAGCAAGGCGGTGCCCATGCTCAATGCCCGCGCCGCCGACATCTGGGGCAAGATCTTCGACCAGGAGCTGCCCAGCATCCGCGAGCAGCGCGAGGCCGAGGAGAATACCCCGCCGCCTACCTACTCCAGCCACCACTGGCTGGTGCACAATGAGAGCGCTGGCGGCTACCGCCTCAGCCTGGATGAGAAGCCCGACTCGCAGGTACAGGTGGGCGAGCTGCTGGGGCTGCACTCCAACCCCGAAGACCCGCTCAGCTGGGCGGTGGGCGTGATACGCTGGATCCGCGAACCGCAGGAGAGGCCGGGGCTAGAACTGGGCGTTCAGATCCTCTCCCCCAGCGCCCTGCCGGTGGAGATGGAGAGCACCAAACACCCCGGTGAGCCGCAGCGCGGGCTGCTGCTGCCGGAGCTGGAGGTGATCAAGCAGCGGGCCTCGCTCATCACCCCCACCATGCTCTTCGAGCGCGGCGATGAGGTGAGCCTGCACAGCAGCGGCAACACCTCCGCCATCATCCTCGGCAAGCTGAAACAGGAGAGTGGCCTGTTCAACCAGTTCCGCTTCGAGGTCAAACACAAAAAAGAGAAGGGCGAAGTCGACTCCCCCCTGGAATCGGTGGGCCGCAACGACTTCGACACCCTCTGGAAAGAGCTCTAAGACATTACAATGAAAAAAGAAGAGGTCATCCGTCTCATCGTCATCGACGACTCGTCCAACGACGCCGAGACCGTATCCAACATCCTGCGCAACGCCGGGCACGCCGTGCGCGCCGACCGCGCCGAGGACGACGAGGACCTGCGCGAGGCGCTCTCCGGACAGAACTGGGACATGGTCCTGAGCAAGCCGGAGATCCCCTACTTCAGCGCCACCGACGCCATCACCGTGATCCGCCAGATGGAGATGGCCGACGACCTGCCGCTGCTGGTGATCGACGACGGCTCGCATGAGGTCCAGGTGATGGACGCGCTGAGCAGCGGGGCCCGCGACGTCATTGACCTCAACCAGCCCAAGCGCCTGGTGCATGCCATCCTGCGCGAGCTGGACAACCTGCAGCGCCGCCGCCGCCACCGTGACTGCGAGGAGATGCTGCACCAGGCCAACGCCCGTGCCCAGGTCCTGGTGGACAGCTCCCGTGACTCCATCGCCTACGTGCACGAGGGGATGCACATCTACGCCAACGACTCCTACCTGCAGATGTTCGGCTACTCCGACCTTGGCGAGATCGAGGGCATGCCGATAATGAACATGGTCATCGTCGATGACCACGACAGCTTCAAGAAATTCCTGCGCGACTACACCAAGGGCAAGACCGAGGAGAACACCCTGGCGGTGCACGGCCTGCGCGCCGACGCCAGCCACTTCAACCTGACCATGGAGTTCTCCCCCGCCAACTACGACGGCGAGGCCTGCACCCAGATCATCATCCGCGACCAGAGCGTCAGCAAGGAGCTGGAGGAGAAGCTCGACAGCCTCAGCAAGCAGGACCTGCTCACCGGCGTCTACAACCGCCAGTACTTCCTCCAGGCCCTGGGTCAGCTCTGCGGCAAGGCGGGCGCGCACGGCGCGGTGCTCTACATCGAGCCGGACAACTACAAACAGCTGCGCGACGAGCTGGGGATCGGCGCCGCCGACCTCTTCCTGACCGACTTCGCCAGCGTCATCGACAATCAGCTGAGCGACGAGCGTGACTTCGTCGCCCGCCTGGAGGGACACGTCTTCACCGTCATCCTCCACGACCAGGACGCCGAGCACGCCGAGGCCCAGGCGCACAGGCTGATCAAGGCGGTGGAAGGCTACATCTACGACATCAGCAACCAGACCATCACCACCACCTGCAGCGTCGGCATCGGCCTCTACAGCGAGGCGATCCGCGACCCCCAGGAGGTCGTGCAGCGCGCCGACCGCGCCCACCGCCGCGCCGCCGACGAGGGCGGCAACCGCGCCCGCATCTACAACCCGGTGGCCGAGGAGATGGCCGAGCAGGAGCGCATCGCGGTGTGGGCGCAAAAGGTCAAACAGGCACTGCGCCAGAATCAGTTCCGCCTGCTCTACCAGCCCATCGTCAGTCTCAAGGGGGACGAGAGCGAGAACTACGAGGTGCTGCTGCGCAT
>JBFFSW010000264.1:0-3007 GCA_041572195.1 Thiohalomonadaceae bacterium
ATCGCCGTCAAGCCCAAGGACAAGGCCGGCGCCGAGAAGATGGGTATCGCCATCAATAAGATGGTGCAGGAAGACCCCTCCTTCCGCGTCGAGACCGACGAAGAGTCCGGCGAGACCATCCTCAAGGGCATGGGCGAGCTGCACCTGGACATCAAGGTCGACATCCTCAAGCGTACCCACGGTATCGAGGTTGAGGTGGGTAAGCCGCAGGTGGCCTACCGCGAAACCATCACCCAGCGCGTCGAAGACAGCTACACCCACAAGAAGCAGACCGGTGGTTCCGGTCAGTTCGCCAAGATCGACTACATCATCGAGCCCGGCGAGCAGAACAGCGGCTTCGTCTTCGAGTCCGTGGTCACCGGTGGTAACGTGCCGCGTGAGTACTGGCCGGCCGTCGAGAAGGGCTTCCGGAACATGATGGATAACGGCGTCATGGCCGGCTTCCCGGTCCTGGACGTCAAGGTGACCCTCACCGATGGTGGCTTCCACGCCGTGGACTCCTCCGCCATCGCCTACGAGATCGCCGCCAAGGCCGCCTTCCGCCAGTCCATGCCCAAGGCCGGTGCCCAGCTGCTGGAACCGATCATGAAGGTGGACGTTTTCACCCCCGATGACCACGTGGGTGACGTCATCGGTGACCTCAACCGTCGTCGCGGCATGATCCAGGGCCAGGACTCCGGTGTCACCGGCGTGCGCATCAAGGCCGAGGCCCCGCTGAGTGAGATGTTCGGCTACATCGGCGACCTGCGTACCATGACCTCCGGTCGTGGCCAGTTCTCCATGGAGTTCGCCCACTACGCTCCCTGCCCGGCCAACGTCGCCGAGGTGGTGATCAAGGAGGCCGCGGAGCGCAAGGCCGCCAAATAAGCGACCTTGTCCCCAACGAAAAAACCCGAACTTCGGTTCGGGTTTTTTTGTGTCCATACACGCAACGACGGGAGTCACCGCCATGCCCATCCAACACGCCGTGGTCCACCGCCTGCGCCGCGCCAGCGATAGCGAGGCCGAACTCACCCTGCGCAACGCCGAGCTGCCCATCGACGGCGACAGCGAGGCACTGCTCAATCAGCTCAAGGGGGGCTTCCTCGCGCGCATCACCCGCGAGCACGGCAGCTTCGAGAAGAGCGACGAGCCCGCGCCGCTGGTGGGCATGCTGGAGGAGGTGCTCGAAGATGACGGCCGCTTCCTGGCCGCCACCGGCGCCCTCTGCGAGCGTCTGGCCAGAGGGCTGGAGAGCGGCAACATCGAGTTCGACGCCCACCTCTTCTTCTTCCTGGAGAAGGGGCCGGGGCAGCACAACCTGCTGCTGTTCGCCGCCCGCCACAGCGAGTCGCTGAGCATTGCCGACAACCTGGTGGTGAGCCCCAGCTACGCCCTGGACAGCGGCGCCAGCCTCATCGGCCTGAAGGTGGATATCGAGGAGTGGAAGGCCCACGAGCATTACGCCTACCTCTCGCTGCTGCCGCCGCGCGGGGCGCTGCTGCTCAACGAGCTGCTACGTCGCGTTACCGGCTTCGCCAATGGCATCGACAAGCAGGAGGCGACCCTCAGCTTCCTCCAGGGGGTGGAGGCCTACAGTCGCGACCTGCCCAGGGAGAAGGCCAACGAGCTGCGCCAGCAGGTGGTGGATTACTGCATCGAACAGGATCGCCAGGATGCCCCGGTGGACCTGCGCGAGCTCAGCGGCGAGCTGGGCGGGGTGCTGGAGGAGCCGCAACGCCAGGCCTTCGTCCGCTCGGTGGAGCAACACCGCGGCGAGGAGACCGGGGATGAGGAGGTGTTCCGCGTCGACAAGCGCAGCCTGCAACGCTACGTGAAACTGGCCGGACGCGAGAAGGACCTGGCCATCAGCTTCTCCGCCTACCAGCTGGATGAGCGCATCCGCTACGATGCCGACAACGACACCCTCAGCATCAAGGGGATCCCCAAGGCGCTACGCAACCAGTTGTTAAGGCATATGGACGATGGCGAATAACGAAAAACGGGGCCCAAAGGCCCCGTTTTTCGTGGTGGCGACCGAAGAATTCAGCCCTGCTCCATCCGCGTCATGCGTACCTTGTTGAAGGCCTTGAAGGCGACGAACTGCAGGAACTCCTCGACGTTCTCGTAGCCCATCTTCAGGGCGTAGTCGGCGAGGCCCTCGGCCAGCGCCTTGGTCTCGGCAATCTCCTCGTGGCTGCGTCCGCAGCCCTGGCAGTGACTGCCATCCTTGGTGCAATTCATGCCTCCGCGGCAGGGACTAAACTGCATCATCTTCTCCTGTTCGATGGGTGGGGGGAAACGTTAGCGCAGACCCAGAGGGCCGCGACCGTCATCGGACTCCTCCAGGGTCATCTCACCGAGCTTACCGACCAGCTCATCAGCGCTGCCCGAGCTCTCGCCGAGCTTGATCATCAGGCGCACCTCGTTGGGCGAGTCGGCGTTGCGCAGCGCATCCTCCTCGGTGATGATCTTCTCGCGGTAGAGCTCGAACAGGGCCTGGTCGAAGGTCTTCATGCCCAGCTCGTTGGACTTCTTCATCAGGTTCTTCATCTCGTGCACCTCACCCTTGAGGATGAGGTCAGCCATCAGCGGCGAGTTGATCAGGATCTCAATGGCGGCGCGGCGGCCGTTGCCGTCGGCGCGCGGGATCAGGCGCTGGCTGATGATCGCCTTGAGGTTGAGCGAGAGGTCCATCAGCAACTGCGGACGACGCTCCTCGGGGAAGAAGTTGATGATACGGTCCATCGCCTGGTTGGAGTTGTTGGCGTGCAGGGTGGCCAGGCAGAGGTGGCCGGTCTCAGCGAAGGCGATGGCATGGTCCATGGTCTCGGGGTGGCGGATCTCACCGAGGAGGATGACATCCGGCGCCTGACGCAGGGTGTTGACCAGGGCATCGTCGAAGGTGTCGGTATCGATGCCCACCTCGCGCTGGGTGACGATGCAGCCCTTGTGCTGGTGCACGTACTCGATCGGATCCTCGATGGTGATGATGTGGCCGTGGCTGTTGACGTTGCGATAGTCCACC
>JBFFSW010000265.1:0-3003 GCA_041572195.1 Thiohalomonadaceae bacterium
AGCTTGGTCTGCCAGCCCACCTCCTTCTGGAAGCGGCTCTTCACCTGCTGGTCGCTCACCTCGCTGCCACGCTGCTTGTAAAGCAGCCAACCCTTGTCGGCGATGTACTCGGCGCGCGGGGCGAAGCTCAGCTCCACCAGGCGGTTCTCCTCATCGAAGCGGTAGAGGGTGACGCCGTCGGCCTTGCCCTCGGGCAGCAGGCGGCGGATGTGGTAGAAGGTGTCCCCCTCGCGCGCCCACACCCCGTCCTTGGCGTTGACGCTGATGTTCTCGGCCAGCAGCCGGGCGCGCTGGATGTGGGCCTGTTTCTCCAGCAGCGGCGCCACCCCCTCGCCGAAGAAGACCGCCACCAGCACCAACAGCAGGCCCACCTTGAGTACCGAGAGCAGCACCCTTCCGACCGAGACCCCGGCGGCGCGGATCACCGTCAGCTCGCTGTGGTTGGCCATCGCCCCCAGGCCGAGCATGGAGCCGAGCAGGGCGGCCATGGGGAAGAGCTCATAGAGCTGGCGCGGGATCAGCATCAGGCTGTAGAGCAGCGCGTCGACGGTGGTGTAGTCGCCGCGGCCGACGTACTCCATCTCCGCCACCACCTGACTGAAGAGGTACATGGAGATGAGCACCCCCATCACCACCCCCACATGGGTGGCGACCACGCGCCCCAGGTAACGATCGAGGATGCGCATCAGGCGGTGGCCTCCCGGCGTCGCTTCGGGGTGGGCAGGCGGCGCTGGCGGCTGAGCAGCCACCACAGCAGCCCCAGCATCAGAGCATGCACCCACCACAGCCCCAGCCACTCGGGGGCGTCCCCCTTGGCCAGGCTGGAGCGGGCGGCGGTGAGCATGTTGCTGTAGATGAGGTAGAGCAGGATCCCGGCGAAGAGCTTGCCGAAGCGCCCCTGGCGCGGGGTGCTGCGACTGAGCGGCACCGCCAGCAGGCCGAGCAGCAGCACGCTCACCGGCAGGGCGAGGCGCCAGTGCAGCTCGGCGCGGTCGGCCGGGTGCTCCGAGGCCAGCAGGCTGAGGCTGGGGATGGCGTTGCGGCGGCGCTTGGAGTGCTCGATGCTGCGCTCTCGCAGCAGCACGCCGTACTCCTTGAAGTGGCTGATCTCGAAGTCGCGGCGCCCGGCCTGACCCTGGTAGCGGTGGCCGTCGCTGAGCACCAGATAGCGGTCGCCCGTTCGCGGGTCGATGCGCTCGAAGCCGGTGGCGGCGCGGATCACCTGCTCCACCCCCTTCTCCCGCGCCTGGACGAAGATGCCGTGCATGCGCCCGGCCTCGTCCACCGACTCCACGTAGAGCAGCCGCCCCTCGCCCATGGGGGTGAAGCGGCCGGGGACGATCCCCTCGATACCGGTATCGGCGGCCGCCTCGTCGAGGATGCGGTGGCTGCGCTCCTCCGCCTCGGGGCCGATGTAGAGCGACAGCGCACCGACCACCAGCGCCAGCGCCAGCCCCATCTTGAACACCCCGTTGAGCACCCGGTTGGGGCTGATGCCGCAGCCGGTCATGGCGCTCATCTCGCTGTCCTTGTAGAGGCGGCCCAGGGCCAGCAACACCGCCAGGTAGTAGGAGAGCGGCAGCAGGAAACTGAGGCTGACCAGGCTCTTGAGGCCGAACAGGGAGAACAGCGCGGCGGCCGGGTAGTCCCCCTCCACCGTCTCGATGAGGATGCCCACGAAGGTGCCGCTGAGGAAGATGAGCAGCAGCAGCAGAGTCACCACCGCGAAGGTGGCGAGGATCTCCCGCATGATGTAGCGCTCGATGATCAAGCCGTATCCCCCTCGGCGGTGCTGGTGCGGCATCAGGCGCCGCGGGTTAATATAGTGACAACGTTCAGTGATTTTACCGGAATTGAGGAGAGGGCATGAAATTCGTCGGCAAGAGTGGCTCCATCGACAAACAGCGCAGCGCCTGCATCGTCGCGGCAATCTTCGAGGACGGCAGCCTCGCCCCCTCGGCCGCGGCCCTGGATAAGGCCCATGGCGGCATCATCCAGAGGATGCTCGCCACCGGCGACGCCTCCGGCAAGGCGGGCAAATCCCTGCTGCTGCCGCTGGGCGCGGACGGTGTCGAGCGCCTGCTGCTGATCGGCGTGGGCAAGGCCGACGCCCTCGATGAGCGCGGCTACCGCAAGGCCTGCCAGGCGATGATGGCGGTGCTCAAGGGGGCCGCCGCCGCCAACGCGCTGTGCACCCTCACCGAGCTGGAGGTGGCCGGTCGCGACCTGGCCTGGAAGGCGGCGCAGGCGGTGGAGGCGGCGGGCAACGCCCTCTACACCTTCACCGAGATGCGCGGCAAGGCGGCGAAGAAGGAGCTTGAGGCCCCGGCGCTCAAGCGCCTCGACCTGTGGCTCTCCGGCAAGGGTGGCGCGGCGGCCAAGACCGCCATCGAGCGCGCCGCCGCGGTGGTCGAGGGGATGAACCTCTCCCGCGACCTGGCCAACCTGCCGGGCAACGTCGCCACCCCCAGCTACCTCGCCAACCAGGCCCGCGCCCTGGGTCGCAAATACAAGGCGCTCAAGACCTCCGTGCTGGATGAGAAGCAGATGGAGCAGCTGGGCATGGGCTCGCTGCTATCGGTCTCTCGCGGCTCACGCCAGCCCGCCAAGCTGATCGTCATGGAGTACAGGGGCGCCGCCGACAAGAAGCGGAAGCCGGTGGTACTGGTGGGCAAGGGGCTCACCTTCGATGCCGGTGGCATCTCCCTCAAGCCCGGTCAGGGCATGGACGAGATGAAGTACGACATGTGCGGCGGCGCCTCGGTGATCGGCACCATGAAGGCCATCGCCGAGATGGGGCTGCCGATCAACGTGGTCGGCGTGGTGCCCAGCTCCGAGAACCTGCCCGATGGCGCCGCCAACAAGCCGGGCGACATCGTCACCTCCATGTCGGGGCAGACCATCGAGATCCTCAACACCGATGCCGAGGGACGCCTGATCCTCTGCGACGCCCTCACCTACTCGCGTCGCTTCGACCCGGAGGTGGTCATCGACATCGCCACC
>JBFFSW010000266.1:0-3002 GCA_041572195.1 Thiohalomonadaceae bacterium
GGCATCATCAAGCACGCCCGTGCCCTGAACGCCTTCGCCAACGCCTCCACCAACTCCTACAAGCGTCTGGTGCCCGGCTTCGAGGCCCCGGTCATGCTGGCCTACTCGGCCCGCAACCGCTCCGCCTCCATCCGTATCCCCTACGTGACCAACCCCAAGGCCCGTCGCATCGAGGTGCGTTTTGGCGACCCCATCGCCAACCCCTACCTGATGTTCTCCGCCTACCTGATGGCTGGTCTGGACGGTATCCAGAACAAGATCCACCCCGGCGATGCCATGGACAAGGACCTCTACGACCTGTCGGCCGAGGAAGCCAAGGCGATCCCCACCGTCTGTCACAGCCTGGACATGGCCCTGGACGCGCTGGATGCCGACCGTGAGTTCCTGACCCAGGGCGGCGTGTTCACCAACGACACCCTCGATGCCTACATCAAGCTGAAGATGGAGGATGTTACCCGCATCCGCATGACCACCCACCCGGTCGAGTTCGACATGTACTACAGCTGCTAAGCGGTAGTTCATCCCGAACGAAGAAACGCCCCCATTTGGGGGCGTTTTTTTTTGCCCCGTGCTATGGTGAGCCCATGAAACGACTCACCATTGTGCTCCTCGCCCTGCTCCTCTCCCCCGCCCAGGCCGAGACCTATCGCATCGTCCACCCGGACGGCAGCGTGGAGTACACCGACGCCCCGCGCGAGGGGGCCGAGCCGGTCGAGATCGGCGAGCTCAACACCTACTCCGCGCCGCCGCCACCGGCGCTTTCACCCATCGCCTCCCCCGAGGAGGACGACCCGACGGTCAAGCCCAACATTCGCATCGTCGCCCCGGCCGACGGCGCCGAACTGGAGTGGAGCAGCGAGTCGGTGGTGGCCAAGGCGATGGTGCGCCCGCGCATGCTGCCCGGCTGGCGCATCATCTTCACCCTGGACGGCGCGCGGGTGAAGGGCGATGGCGGTGCCGTCGTCGAGCTGGGTGAGCTGGGCCCCGGCGAGCACACCCTGGAGGCGCGCGTCCTCAACTCCACCGGCCGACGCCTGGCCCGCGCCGAGTCCGTGCGTTTCAGCATCAAGCAGCCGACGCGGGTCAGGGAGCGCAAGCCCCTGCCCGGCCAGCCGGATAACCCCATCCGCGGCCAGCACCCCAAGATGCAGCAATACATCCGCTGATCCCTCCCTCTTGCCCCCTGCTGGACCATCCACCACGGGGGGTGCACAATAATGGTGCAGGCTTTTTCTCGCCGTGGCGCTGACTCATCAGCCTGTGTTCCGTAAGGGCGCATAAAACCGCCGCTTTTTGCGATGTGGTGCAAAACACCCCGGCTGGTTTGCTTTTTGCAAGGAGTGGATGGATGGAAAGGCAGATCAACAGGCAGGATGAGACGATTCGGCGGGTGGTGGAGAACCTTCACTCGGTAGTGCTGCTGCTCGACTACGACCTCAGGCTGCGCTATCTCAATCCAGCGGCGGAGATGCTCTTCGCCGTCAGCGCCCGCCGCTTCGCCGGCCACAGCCTCACCGAGCTGCTCGGCGACGATGAGCTGCTCGGCGCCCTGCGCGATGTCATCGAGAGCGGTCACCCCTTCACCAGCCGCGAACTGCCGCTGGACCTGCTCACCGGTCGCCGGGTGACGGTGGACCTGACCGCCATTCCCCTCAGCGACCCGGACCGAGAACGCGAGCTGCTGGTGGAGATGAGCCAGGTGGACCGCCAGCTGCGTATCACCCGCGAGGAGAGCCTGATGGCCCAGGGCCAGGCCAGCCGCGCCCTGGTACGCGGCCTCGCCCACGAGATCAAGAATCCCCTCGGCGGCCTGCGCGGTGCCGCCCAGCTACTGGAACGTGAGCTCAACAACGAGGAGCTCAAGGAGTACACCCAGATCATCATCAGCGAGGCGGACCGCCTGCAGGGGCTGATGAACCGCATGCTCGGCCCCAACGCCCTGCCCCGGCGCGAGTGCATCAACATCCACGAAATACTGGAGCGGGTGCGCAGCGTGGTCAGCATCGAGGCCCCCGCCGGGGTGCGCCTGCGCCGTGACTACGACCCCAGCATCCCCGAGCTGGAAGCGGACGCCGATCAATTGATCCAGGCGCTGCTCAACCTGGTGCGTAACGCCGTGCAGGCGGTGGGCGACGAGGGGGATATCGTCCTGCGCTCGCGCATCCTGCGCCAGTACACCCTGGGCCAGACCCTGCACAAGCTGGTGGTGCGCATCGACGTGGTCGATGACGGCCCCGGCATCGACCCGGGCATGAAGGAGTCCATCTTCCTGCCCATGGTCACCGGTCGCCCCGAGGGCACCGGACTCGGCCTACCCATCGCCCAGTCGCTGATCAACATGAACAACGGCCTGATCGAGTGCGAAAGCGAGCCGGGCAAAACCGTATTCAGCATATTGATGCCGCTGTCCGAGAGCAGCGGCTGCAACGAGTGACCCGAGAGAGGCAGCCATGACCCAAGAGTCGAACATCTGGATCATCGACGACGACCGCTCCATCCGCTGGGTGCTGGAGAAGGCGCTCAAACAGGAGGCGATGCGGGTCAGCAGTTTCGAGGAGGCGGAGGGGGCGCTCAAGGCCCTGGGCTCGGGCGATCAGCCCGACGTGGTGATCACCGACATCCGTATGCCCGGCATGAGTGGCCTGGACCTGCTCGACGTGCTCGGCCGCGACTACCCGGACCTGCCGGTGATCATCATGACCGCCCACTCCGACCTGGACAGCGCGGTCTCCGCCTACAAGGGCGGCGCCTTCGAGTACCTGCCCAAACCCTTCGACGTGGACGAGGCGGTGGAGCTGGCGCGCCGCGCGGTACAGCATCGGCGCGAGCAGTCACCCGGCACGGTGATCGAGGCCTTAGCCGAGGAGACCGAGATCATCGGCGAGGCCCCCTCCATGCAGGAGGTGTTTCGTGCCATCGGCCGCCTCGCCCGCTCCAACATCACCGTGCTCATCAACGGTGAGTCCGGCACCGGCAAGGAGCTGGTGGCCCGTGCCCTGCAC
>JBFFSW010000267.1:0-2976 GCA_041572195.1 Thiohalomonadaceae bacterium
AACGCCTTCTAGCAAAGGCATGCTGCGCATCGGCCTGACCGGCGGAATCGGCTGTGGCAAGAGCCTCGCCGCCACGCTCTTCGCCGAACGAGGCATAGCCGTCATCGACGCCGACGTCGCCGCCCGCCGGGTGGTCGAACCCGACTCTCCGGCGTTGCGGGAGATTAGCGAGCAGTTCGGCCCCGAGTTCATCACCACCGACGGCACCCTCGACCGCACCGCCCTGCGCGCGCGCATCTTCGCCGACGAGGCGCAGCGCAAACGGCTGGAGGCGATCCTGCACCCGCGGATCCGCGCCTGGATGCTGGCCGAGGCCGAGAAACACCTCGACACCCCCTACCTCATCTTCGTCGTGCCACTGCTGCTGGAGAGCGGCTGGGAGCCGCTGGTTGATCGCATTCTGGTGATCGACTGTGACGAGAGCCAACAACATGTGCGAGTGAGCGCACGCGACGGCGTCGATGCGGCGCAGGTCGAGGCCATCATCGCCAGCCAGGCATCCCGCGACGAACGTCTAGCCGCCGCCGATGACATCTGCCGCAACGACGGCGGCATCGCAAAACTGGAGGCGGAGGTGGAGCGGCTGCATCGCCACTACCTGGAACTGGCGGCGGCGTTGTAACTTTCACCCCGCTCGGGGACAATAGCCGCATCCTTCGCCGGAGAGGCCGCGTGTCCAAACCCATCATCTACGAGCATCCGCTGAACGAACGGATCCGCACCCTGCTGCGGCTGGAGCACCTGTTTCTGCAGGCGCGCCACTTCCTCGGCGGCCAGAGTTCGTGGGAGAGCCGCATGCTCGTCGCCTCGCTGATGGAGGTTCTGGATATCTTCTCCCGCGGTGACCTGCGCACCGAACTGCTCAAGGAGCTGGAGCGCGCCGCCGCCAACCTCGAGCGACTGCTGGAGAACCCGGCGGTGGACGGCGAGCGCCTGGGCACCGTGCTGCGCGCCCTGCAGGGCCTGGCCACGCCGCTACGCGAGGGGGCCGGCCAGCTCGGTCAGGCGCTGCGCGAGGACGAGTTTCTCAGCCCTATCCGCCAGCGCAGCAACATCCCCGGCGGCAGCTGCGACTTCGACCTGCCGCTCTACCATCGTTGGCTCTCACAGCCGCTGGAGCGGCGCCTTGAAGATGAGAAGGCCTGGTTCGCCAGCCTGGATGTGGTGCGTCAGCCGGTGGAGCTGCTGCTGAAGCTGATCCGCAACAGCGCCGAGCCAGTGCGGTGCGAGACCGAGGATGGCCTCTACCAGCAGTCCCTGGAGAGTGGCATCCCCTTCCAGCTGCTACGCATCGCCCTGCCGCCGGAGAGCGACTGCTATGCCGAGATCAGCGGCGGCAAGCATCGCTTCACCGTGCGCTTCCTGCGCCCCGGCGGCGAGGGCGAGCGCCCACGCCCCATCGACCACCCCCTGAGCTTCAAACTCTCGACCTGCAGCCTATGAGTCCCCCCAGCGTCAAATGCCCCACCTGCGGCAAGAAGGTGGAGTGGAGCGAACGCTCCCCCTATCGCCCCTTCTGCTCCGAACGTTGCCGTCTCATCGACCTGGGTGAGTGGGCGGACGAGTCCCACCGCATCCCCGGGCGACCCGCCAGCTGGGAGGATATGGAGAGTGAGGGTAAGGAGTAGAACCTAGGGAAGGGTGTGGAAGGGGAAGTCGGCGCGCAGGCGCTCGTCGGCGGTGTCCACCACCACCTCGGCCAGCCACTCCAGGCGACCGGTGGAGCAGATGGGCAGCATCGCCTCGCCGCGCCAGAGCCCCGCATCGTCAGCCAGCAGGTGGTAGCGGTTCTGGCCCATATCCATCCCCGGCATGCTGAACTCCAGGCTCACCGCCGTCGCCTCGATGCCTTCGAGCTTCAGCGCGACCGGGAAGGGGGCCAGTCCCTTCAGCTCACCCTCCCCCAGCCTCAGGCCGAGACGCACGCCGTCCCCAAGGGCCTCACAGGCCCGCTCGTGCACCAGGCAGTCGCTCTCCATCCGCAGCTCACGCTCGGGGAGTTGAACCGCCTGCTCACCGCCACAGGCGGCCAGCAGCAGCGGCATCGACAACAGCAACCGTCTCATCAGCCGCCGTAACGCTTCCACAGGCCGCGAATGGCGGAGACCCCCTGGGCACCATGGGCCCAGGCCTGCTCCAGCTCACCGCCGTCCAGACCGCCGAGGGCGTAGACCGGCATGGCGACCGGGGCCACCAGCTCGGCGAAGCGCTCCCAGCCCAGCGGCACGGTGTCCGGATGCGAGGCGGTGGCCTGCACCGGCGAGAGCAGGGCAAAGTCGGTACCAATCTCAACCGCCTTGGCCAGCTCCACCTCATCATGGGCCGAGGCCCCCACCAGCAGATTGCCGGGCAGCGGCCCCTCGGCGCGACGCAGGGCGCCGCTGGAGAGCTGCACGCCGTCGGCGCCCAGCGACAGGGCGGTCTCGGCGTCGGCGTTGAGCAGCAGACGGGCGCCATGGGCGTGGCAGCGGCTCAATACATCGGCGGCCAGCTCACGATACTCATCGTCGCTCAGGGACTTGCCGCGCAGCTGGATCAGCCGCGCGCCGTTCTCCAGGCAGCGCTCCAGATGGGCCATGAACTCCGGCCATTCCTCGCGGGCCCCTGGGTCGGGGGTGATCAGATAGTGCTCGGGCAGCTGGGCGGCGCGGATGATGGCGCCGTTGGCGGCGGGGAACTCGGCCGGGTCCAGCTCGTCGGCGCTGAGGCGGCGCAGCGGCTGCCCCTCGCGACCGACATCACCGCTCACCTCACCCTCGACCCGCCACACATCCAGGCTCACCCGCTTGTCGCCGTAGTCGTGGTCGATGCGGATCAGCGGGCGCAGGGCGTCGATACGGATGGCCAGTTCTTCGCCCAGCTCGCGGTGCAGCCCCGCCTCGGGGTCCTCGCCCGCCTCCAGCTTGCCGCCGGGAAACTCCCACAGGCCGCCCTGGTGCTTCTCCTCCGAGCGTCGGGCGACAACGATGCGCCCGT
>JBFFSW010000268.1:0-2966 GCA_041572195.1 Thiohalomonadaceae bacterium
CGACGCGGTGGGCTCGGCCGGTAACCTCGGCGGCGGCAACAAGTACACCTATCAGATGGACCCGGCCAACTCCGACGAGGGACTGTGGGAGGTGGGGCTGGACATCGCCGAGGGGGCCGACATGGTGATGGTCAAGCCCGGCATGCCCTACCTGGACATCCTCCGCCGGGTGAAGGATCAGTACCAGGCCCCCACCTTCGTCTACCAGGTCTCGGGCGAGTACGCCATGCTCAAGGCCGCCGCCCAGAACGGCTGGCTGGACGAGCGCGCGGTGGTGATGGAGTCGCTGCTGGCCTTCAAGCGGGCCGGGGCCGACGGCATTCTCACCTACTTCGCGGTGCAGGCCGCGAAGTGGTTAAGAGACTGAAATAACGAAAAAAGCCGGGATTTCCCCGGCTTTTTTTATCACCAGCGACCGAGCAAAAGGCGCTCAAAGTGTGACAGCCGCGACCGAATCGCCGATAATCCGCCCACCAATCGACAGGGGGAGATCTGATGTCACCCAAGAGCCACATCTTCAGCATGTTCGGCAGCTCGCCGGTCCGTCCCATGCAAACCCACATGGCCGAGGTTCAGGCCTGTGTTTCCGAGCTGGTGCCCTTCTTCGAGGCCGCCCTGGCGGGGGACTGGCAGAAGGCCGCCACGGTACAGAAGTCGATCGCGACCCTGGAGGTGAAGGCGGACGACCTCAAGCGTGAGCTGCGCATGAAGCTCCCCTCGGGCTTGATGATGGCGATGTCGCGTCGCGACCTGCTGGAGACCCTCAGCATGCAGGACCGCATCGCCAACAAGGCCAAGGATATCGCCGGGCTGGTGTTGGGACGGCAGATGAGCTTTCCCGAGGAGGTGCGTGAGCCGCTGCTCGACTTCGTTCGCTGCTGCGTCAACGCCTCGGCCCAGGCCCAGACCGCCATCAACGAGCTGGATGAGCTGGTCGAGACCGGCTTCCGCGGCCGCGAGGTGGAGCTGGTGGAGTCCATGATCACCGAGCTGGACAAGATCGAGGGTGACACCGACAAGATTCAGGTGACGATCCGCGCCGCCATCTTCGCGCGCGAGACGGAGCTGCCGCCGGTGGAGGTGATCTTCACCTACCGCGTCATCGAGTGGATCGGCGATCTGGCCGACCTGGCCCAGCGCGTCGGCAGCCGTCTTGAGCTGATGCTCGCCCGCTAACCTCTTCCAATCCAGGTATTAGTTCATGGAACACGCAGAGATTTTCATCATTCTTGCCTGTATCTTCGGCTTTTTCATGGCCTGGGGTGTGGGCGCCAACGACGTCGCCAACGCCATGGGCACCTCGGTGGGCTCCAAGGCGATCACCATCAAGCAGGCCTTCATCATCGCCGCGGTGTTCGAGTTCGCCGGTGCCTACCTCGCCGGTGGCGAGGTGACCAAGACCATCCGTAAGGGGATGATCGACGCGCAGATCCTCGCCAGCACCCCCGAGCTGGTGGTCTACGGCATGATGGCCTCGCTGCTGGCTGCCGGTATCTGGTTGCTGGTCGCCTCGCGCGCCGGCTGGCCGGTCTCCACCACCCACTCCATCGTCGGCGCCATCGTCGGCTTCGCCGCCGTCGGTATCGGCATGGACGCGGTCAAGTGGGGCAAGGTCGGCACCATCGTCATGAGCTGGGTGGTCTCCCCCGCCCTCTCCGGCGTCATCGCCTACTGGCTCTTCGTCAGCGTGCAGAAGCTCATCCTCGATACAAAAGAGCCGCTGGAAAACGCCAAGCGCTACGTCCCCTTCTATATCTTCATGGTCGGCTTCATCATCGCCCTGGTGACCATGTTCAAGGGCCTCAAGCACGTCGGCCTGGACCTCTCCACCGAGTGGAAGTACGGCATCGCCGCCGTCGCCGGGGTGATCGCCATGCTGGTCGGCAAGGTGCTGATCAAGCGCCTGCAGTTCGATCCCGCCGCCGACCGCGAGTTCCACTTCGCCAACGTGGAGAAGGTGTTCGGCGTGCTGATGATCTTCACCGCCTGCGCCATGGCCTTCGCCCATGGCTCCAACGACGTGGCCAACGCGGTGGGTCCGCTGGCGGCGGTGGTCGGCATCGCCGAGAGCGGCGAGGTGGCGCAGAAGAGCATCATGCCCTCCTGGATCCTGCTGCTGGGCGGCGTCGGCATCGTCATCGGTCTGGTCACCTACGGCCACAAGGTGATCGCCACCGTCGGCACCGGTATCACCGAGCTGACCCCCAGCCGCGGCTTCGCCGCCACCCAAGCCGCCGCCCCCACCGTGGTCATCGCTTCCGGCACCGGCCTGCCCATCTCCACCACCCACACCCTGGTGGGCGCGGTGCTGGGCGTGGGTCTGGCCCGCGGCATCGCCTCGCTGGATTTGAAGGTGGTGCGCACCATCTTCCTCAGCTGGATTGTCACCCTGCCCGCCGGCGCCATCCTCGCCATCCTCTTCTTCTTCATGTTCAAGGCAATCTTTGGCTAGCATGTCGCTACTCGACTTCGACGCCGCCCCTGACCGCTACGCGGTCATGGGCAACCCCATCGCCCATAGCAAGTCCCCGGCAATCCACGCCCGCTTCGCCGAGCAGAGCGGTGAACGGCTGGTCTACGAGGCGATCCTGGTGGACCGGGGTGGCTTCGCCCAGGCGGTGGGCAACTTCCAGGCGGCGGGCGGCCGCGGCCTCAACGTCACCGTGCCGTTCAAGCAGGAGGCGTGGGAGTTGGTGGACGAGCGCGGCCTGCGCGCGGAGAAGGCGGGCGCGGTCAATACCATCAAGATGCGCGACGATGGCAGCCTGTACGGTGATAATACCGACGGCACCGGCATGGTTTGCGACATCCGCGACAACCACGGCGCGACCATCTCGGGCCAGCGGATCCTGCTGCTGGGCGCCGGTGGCGCGGTACGTGGGGTGCTCGGCCCGCTGCTGGCGGAGGGGCCCGCCGAGGTGGTGATCGCCAACCGCACCGTGGACAAGGCCGAGGCCCTGGCCAGC
>JBFFSW010000269.1:0-2962 GCA_041572195.1 Thiohalomonadaceae bacterium
CATAGGGGCCGCTGCCGAGGCCGACGGTGGCGTCGATACGGCCAATCTCGGCCGGAGTGAACACGGTATTACCGATGGTCACGTTGTTGGCCGGAGTAGCCGAGGCGCGCAGCTCATTGTTGCTGGCGACGTAGCCCGCGCTGAGGTGGAAGCTGCCCTCGAAGGGGTGCCAGTCCAGCATCAGGTTAGTGGAGGAGAGATCCAGGGTCGCGTCATAGGCGATGCCGTCGATGGTCTGGGAGTCGTCCTGGGAGAGACGGTTGAGACCCGCGCGGATGTTGATGCTGTCGGTCAGCGGCACGCCCAGCTCGACGCCATAACCCAGGGTGCTGAAGCGCGCGCCAACGCCCATCTCGGCGGAGGCCATGCCGGGGATCAGCATCAGGGCGGCGGCGCCCAGCAGGGCCTTGTTCATCTTCTTCATGGTCTACTCCTTGTCTGTCACAACACTAAGGTGAAATTTGTATGTGCGAACACTACCCCAACTCATCCTCGCGCGCAAAAAATCGCTCCACCACCTCCAGCTTGCGGGTCTTGGACATGGGCGGCAGGCTGTCGATGAAGGTGCGGCCGTAGCCGCGGCTGCCCAGGCGCGGGTCGCAGAGCACCAGCACGCCGCGGTCTTTCACATCACGAATCAGCCGCCCCACCCCCTGCTTGAGGGTGATCACCGCCTGCGGCAGCTGGTACTCGAAGAAGGGGTTGCCGCCACGGGCGCGCATGGCATCGATGCGCGCCTGGAGGATGGGGTCGCCGGGCGAGGCGAAGGGCAGCTTGTCGATGATCACGCAGGAGAGCGCTTCGCCGCGCACATCCACCCCCTCCCAAAAGCTACCGGTACCCAGTAGCACCGCGTCGCCCAGCTCGCGGAACTGCTCCAGCAGGCGGCCACGGGGGGCATCCCCCTGGATCAACAGCGGGTAGTCCAGCGAGTCGCCCAGCAGCTCCGCCGCCTGGCGCAGGGCGCGGTGGCTGGTAAAGAGGATGAAGGCCCGTCCACGGCTCAGCTTCAGCACCCGGCGCGCCTGCTCCACCACCGCCAGGGTGTAGTCGGGGCTGTTGGGCTCGGGCATATCGGGCGGCACGTAGAGCAGCGACTGATGGGGGTAGTCGAAGGGGCTGTCCCAACGCTCGCAGCGGGCCTCTTCCAGCCCCAGGCGGTGGCTGAAGTGCTCGAAACTCTCGCCCACCGCCAGGGTGGCCGAGGTGAAGACCCAGGCGGCCGCCTTCTCCCGCATCTGCCGGGCGAACAGCTCGGCCACATCCAGCGGCGTGAGATTGAGGGTGAGCGAGCGGGTGTGGGTCTCGTACCAGTGGATATACCCCTGCGGCGTATCCCCGGCGAGCATGCCGAAGCGCTCGTGGATGTCGCTCAGCCGCCGGGCGCAGCTCTCAAGCCCCTTGCCACGCGGGGCCAGCGGCTCCAGCAGGGCCTTGAGCCGCTCCAGCGCCGCGCCCACCGCCGCCAGCGCCTCGGCCAGCCCCTTGAAGCCCTCCAGCTCACGCCAGGGGCCGCGGCGCGGCTCCACCGGGAAGCAGAGGCGCAGGTCGCGCACCTCCTTCTCCAGCTCCTCTGCGGCGCGGCGCACCTGGGGGTCTTCACCCGCCTCGCGCAGGTCCTCGGCGATGGTGTCGCGGCACAGCTCCCAGATCTGATTGGCGCTGACGCCGATGCCGAAGAAGCTGGAGGCGGTCTCCGGCAGCTGGTGGGCCTCGTCGAGGATGAAGGCGTTGGCCCCCGGCAGCAGCTCGCCGTAGCCCTCGTCGCGTAGCGCCATGTCGGCGAACAACAGGTGATGGTTGACCACCAGCAGGTCCGCCTCCTGGGCGCGGCGGCGGGCCTGGGTGAGGAAGCACTCGTCCCAGTAGTCGCAGTCGCTGCCCAGACAGTTATCGGCGGTGGAGGTGACCTGCGGCCACAGCGACCAGTCCTCGGGCAACTCGGTCAGCTCGGCGATATCGCCGCTGTCGGTGCGCGAGGCCCACTTGCGCACCTCCTGCAGCTGGCGGCCCAGGGCGCGGCTGGCGAAGCGCCCCTCGTCCAGGGCCAGCTCCAGGCGGTGCACGCAGAGGTAGTTGCCGCGCCCCTTGAGCAGGGCGGTGTCGCAGGCCACACCCAGCGCCTTGCGCACCAGCGGCAGGTCCTTGTGAAAGAGTTGATCCTGAAGATTCTTGGTGCCGGTGGAGACGATTACCTTGCCGCCGGAGAGGATGGCGGGCACCAGATAGGCGAAGGTCTTGCCGGTGCCGGTGCCCGCCTCGGCCACCAGGGTGCCCCCCTCCTCCAGCGCCGCGGCCACCGACTCGGCCATCGCCTGCTGCTGGGCGCGGGGGGCGAAGCCGTCGAGCAGCCGCGCGAACGGCCCCTCGGGGCCGAGTACCTCACCGACGCTCTGCATCAGGCGCCCGGATGCTCCCAGGGCTCATCCTCCACGGCCCCCACCCCGGCCTCCCACACCAGCTGGGCGATGGCCTTGAAGCGGGCCACCGACATCGCCCCGCGTTTGTTGGCGGGGGCGTCCTTCACGGCCTCGGCCACCGCCTCGCGATCCGCCTCGTAGAGTCGGGTGGGCTCGAAGTTCTCATCCATCAGCACCAGCACCAGACGGTCCCAGGGCTGTTCCAGCTTGAGCTGGCCGATGCGCTGACCACCCTTCTTCTCGTCGAAGATGGCGCGCCCCTTGATCTGGAACTTCAGCCCCTCGCGCTCCCCCTCCTGGCCCACCGCGTCGAAGCCGGTCTGAGGGGTCTGATTGAGTTGCAGGCCGAGCAGGCGCGCGGCGTCGTAGTTGGCCAGCTCGCCGCTCACCGGCAGCGGCTGACCGGTGGCGCGACGAAACTCAGCGGCCAGCTTCCGCGTTTCGTTCATCAGCTTGTCGATGGAGTAGACGCCCAAGGGGAGTTTCCACGCTTGAATCAATGGGATGGCGGATACTATACACGGAAGCGCGGGGCATGACCG
>JBFFSW010000270.1:0-2961 GCA_041572195.1 Thiohalomonadaceae bacterium
GCCACGCGCCAGTAGCTCATCGTTTTCCCCCAGTTTGATCTCGAAGCCGTCGAGGGCCGGGCCGATGGTCTCGGGGTCGTTGGCACCGGGTACGTTGCCGCAGATCACCGGCGAGGCCTCGGTCATGCCGTAGCCCTGAAACAGCGGTACGCCCAGACCGATAAAGGTGCGGGCGATGGTGGCGGAGAGGGGTGCCCCTCCAGTGCCGACAAAGCGCAGGCGTCCGCCCAGCTTTGCCAGCACCTTGTCGCCGACCAGCCGTTGGGTCAGTGGCGCCAGCAGGATTAGCGGGTGCCAGCCCGCGAGGCCCTTGCGGTAGCGGAAGCGCCGCCAGCCGGCATTCACGGCCAGCCGGAACAGCCCCCGGCGCAGTGCGCCGGCCTTCTCCAGCTGCTCATCGAGCTTTGCCTGTATCCGCTCGAAGATGCGCGGCACGGTGAAGAAGGCGGTGGGGCGTTGCTCCTGCAGGTCGTTGCTCAACAGGGCGATGGAGCGGGCGTAGCAGATCTCCGCCCCCACCAGCATCGGCAGGTAGTAGCCGCCGGAGCGCTCATACATGTGCGCCAGCGGCAGGAAGGAGAGCAGCCGGTCCGCTGAGTGGAGGCCGGCGCGCTCGCGGGTGGCGAAGACCTGACTGATGAGGTTGCGGTGGCTGAGCATCACCCCCTTGGGGCGACCGACGGTGCCGGAGGTGAAGACGATGGTAGCCAGGGCGTCGGGGTCGACCTCCTCGCGGACGTTGAGCGCAAACGCCTCCCCCGCGGGCAGCCAGTCGCCGCCGTCGAGCTCATCCTCCAGCACCACCACCCGGCGCAGATGCGGCAGCGCCTCCAGCTCGGCCCGCATGCGCCGCAGGCGCCCCTCATCCTGCACCAGCAGCAGGCGCGCGGCGGTCTCCTCCAGGATGTAGGCGATGTTGTCTGCGCGGTCGTCGGCGTAGAGCGGCACCACCACCAGCCCCAGGCCCAGAGCGGCCTGTTCGAAGTGGACCCACTGCGGGCAGTTGCGCAGGCTGAGGGCGATCCGGTCGCCGGGGTTCAGCCCCTCGGCGGAGAGCGCCGCCTGCCAGCGCCCCACCTCGCGGGCGGTCTCGCGCCAGCTCCAGTCACGCCAGGTTTTGGCCGCGGCCTCGAAACCGCGGTAGGCCGGGGCATCGGGTGAGCGCTGGCAGCGCAGACGGAAGAGCTGGTCGAGGGTGGCGACCTCGTCACGGTTGATCTCCACCGTGGCCATCGACGTTGCCCTTAGTAGCGGTAGCGCAGCTGCACGCCGAGCACATCGGCGTGGTTGTTATAGCTGCCGGTGAGCTGGTAGCCCATCACCGGGTCGGCGTTGTCGATGTTGTTGCTGACCGAGAAGACGCGGGAGTAGCCGACATCCAGATCCATGTTCGACTCCAGCGCGTAGCCCAGGCCCAGGCTCAGCCAGTTGCGCGAGGCGTCGGGGATGCGCGCGGTGCGCAGCTGGTCGTTCGGCACCGGGCTCTGGTCGTGGGCGATGCCGCCGCGCAGGGTCAGTTTGTCGTCCCAGGCGTAGGCGCCGCCGACGGCGATGCGCCAGGTGTTACGCCACTCGGTGGGGGTGACCGCGTCGCCCTGGACCGGGTTATCGAACTCGATGCGCATCTCATCCAGCACCGCCCAGTTGGTCCAGCGCAGGTCGGTCATCAGGGTCAGACGCTCGCTCGCCTGGTGGTGGAGACTGAAGGAGGCGATGGCCGGCAGGGTGGTGGCGGAGGAGGCGGAGCCGTCGTTGAACAGGCCGGTGGCGTTGAGCGGCAGGGCGGCGGCGGGCACGGTGTAGTCGGCGGTGCCGCTGAGCACGTGACTGACCCCGGAGCGGTAGCTGAAACCGACGCGGGTGGCATCATCCAACTGGTAGAGCAGGCCGACGTTCCAGCCCAGGCTCCAGTCAGTGCCGGTGACCTCGACCTTGCCGTCGTTCTGCTGCGGGGCCAGGCCCAGGAAGCCGCAGGTGCCGGCCGCCAGGTTACCGGCGGCCTCCTCGGCGACGCAGATGCCACCGAAGTCGATGGCGTTACTCATGGTCACCTCAATGTGCTGGGCGCTGATGCCGAAGCCGACGGAGAGGCGATCGGAGGCCTTGTAGGCGAGCGAGGGGTTGATGTTGAGGGTCTTCAGCGAGGAGTCGATGGCGTGGTAGCGGCCGACCCAGGTCTCGTCATAGCTGGTGGCCAGGCCGAAGGGGGCGCTGATGCCGATGCCCGCGTGCCACTGCTGGTTCAGGGGGGTGACGTAGAAGAGGCTGGGGATGACGGCGCTCACCTCGGCGCTGTCGTCGCCGCCGCCGAGTGGCCCGAACAGGGCGTGGCCGGAGCCCTCGTTGCTGAAGGGGAGCTTGGGACCCACGTACTGCAGCCCCGCCATCACCTCGCGCTCGCCCAGCAGGCTCATGCCCGCCGGGTTGGCGTAGACGGTGCCCGCCTCGTCGGCCGCCGCGGCGCCGCCTGAGAAGGCCATGCCAATCTGGCTGGCGGAGTACTCATCCAGGCCGAAACCGGCGGCGTGGATCTGGCCGGTGCCAAGGATGAGCAGGGTGGCGATGGTGGTCTTGCGTGACGTGGGCATGGGTCAATCCTTGTTCTTGGTGTTGTCTGTGGATAGCGAATATGACGGCTATATTACATCGGTTAGGCTGATTGCCCCAAGCCGCTTGCGTTTGCCCCGCAACTGGTTTAACCTTGCGCGCTCTTTCGGCGGGTGCCTGGATTGGCTCGGCCTGAAAGCTACAATCTGGAGAGGTGTCCGAGTGGCTGAAGGAGCACGCCTGGAAAGTGTGTATACGGCAACGTATCGAGGGTTCGAATCCCTCCCTCTCCGCCAAATTATCTTAAGGCGTTGATGTTGAAGGAAATCCTTCGGTATCAACGCCTTAATGCTATCTGACTGTCACACATAGGAGTCCACAGCCATGAGGACTGCTGTCAGATATGTACCACCA
>JBFFSW010000271.1:0-2943 GCA_041572195.1 Thiohalomonadaceae bacterium
GCGCCGGGCTTCTTGGTCAGCGGCACGGCGCGCACACCGGAGGTCTTGTAGCCGACGCCGGAGTAGCCGATGCCGTTGATGGAGCTGGAGACCGACTGCACCACCGAGGCGGAACCGGGCTGCTCGTTGACGGTGGGCTTGAAGTCGCCCTTGCACAGCCCCTTCTTCTTGAAATAGCCGTAGGTGCCGGAGACCGAGTTACGGCCGTAGAGCTGGATGTTGCGACCGGCCATGGCGCCGCTCAGGCCCAGGTCACCCCAGGAGATGATGTCGTCGTCGTTACCGCACTTGCGGGTGGCGGAAAAGATGGCGTCCACCTGCGGGATGCTCAGGCCTTCGATGGGGTTGTCCTTGTGCACGTAAACGGCCAGGGCGTCGATGGCGACCGGGATGGCCAGCGGCTTGTAGCCGTACTTGCGCTCGAAGGCCTCTTCTTCCTTGCTCTTCATCTTGCGGCTCATGGGGCCGATGTTGGAGGTGCCTTCGGTCAGGGCGGGCGGCGCGGTGGAGGAACCGGCGGCCTGGACCGAGGTGTTGACGTTGGGATAGGTGCGCTTGAACTCCTCGATCCACAGGGTCATCAGGTTGGCCAGGGTGTCGGAACCGATGCTGGAGAGGTTGCCGGAGACGCCGGCGGCCTTGGTGTAGTCGGAGAGCGCGGGGTCGACCTGCACCTCGGCGATGGCCGGGGTGGCGGCCAGGGCGGCGAACACGCCGCCGATCAGGGCATTGCGAAGTTTCATGTCGTCTTACTCCTCACAAGGTTTGGGTTTCAAAGCTGGCGACACTATGCCTGATGAAGATGACCGTTAGATGACATTCTCGGGGGGAAAGTCGCAGCTGAAGAGCGAGCCCTGTCCGGGGGTGCTCTCGATGTAGAGCTGGGCACGATGGCGATTGAGCACCTGCTTGACGATGGCCAGGCCGAGACCGGTGCCGCCCGCCTCGCGCGAGCGGCCCACGTCGATGCGGTAGAAACGCTCGGTGAGACGGGGGATGTGCTCGGGGGGGATGCCGACGCCGGAGTCGCGCACCTCGAAGTGGGCGCCATCCTCGTCGCGATACCAGCTGAGGGTGATGCGCCCCCCCTTCGGGGTATAGCGGTGGGCGTTGGTGGCGAGGTTGAAGAAGGCGCTGTAGAGCTCGCGCTCGGCGCCGTAGAGACGCAGGTCGTCATCCAGCTCCAGCTCCAGGCTCTGCCCATTCTCCTCGCAGAGCAGGCGCAGGGCGGCGGCGATGGTCTCGACCATCGGCGCCACCGCCACCTCCTCGCGGACCGGACCGGCGCCACTCTCCAGGCGCGAGAGCAGCAGCAGGTCCTCGACGATCTGGCGCATGCGCTCGCCCTGCTGACTCATCAACTCCAGCTCGCGCCGCCACTGGCCGCCGCCCTCGGCGTCGATCTCGCTGAGGGTCTCCAGGTAGCCGCTGATCACCGTCAGCGGGGTGCGCAACTCGTGGGAGACGTTGGCGACGAAGTCGCGCTGGGTCTGCTCCACCCGCAGCTGGCGGCTGATGTCGCGGGCGATCAGCAGCCGCTGCTTGCGCCCGTAGGGGACGATGCGCAGCTGCAGGGTGAGGGTAGGGTCCACCGGCGAGGCCATCTGCACACGGGCGTTGTCGTCGCCGCCATCGAGCAGAGCGATAAAGCGGGGGTTACGCAGCAGGTTGTCGATGCGCTGGCCCACGTCGGAGGCGGTATTGAGCCCCAGCAGGCTCTTGGCGGCGCTGTTGAACCACTCGATCTCATCATTCTCACCGAGCACCACGGTCGCGTCGGGCAGGGCGGTAGTGGCCTGCTGAAAACGGTTGAGGATGCCCGCCAGTCGGCGCTTGCGCTTGCGGTTGCGCTGCTGGCCGCGGTAGAGCAGGTGGAACACCTCGCCCCAGATCCCCGCCGCATCGGGCGGGTGGATGCTGTGGCTGTCACGCAACCAACGCTCCAGTCGGTAGAGATTGCGCAGGTGCCAGATGAGGTAGGCGACCAGGGCCGCCCCGGCCAGCGTCCAGGCCAGACCCAGAGGGGCGCCGATCAGCAGCGCCGCGCCGATGATCAGCGCCAGGCGCCACAACTCCCCCGACCAGGCGCGGTTCAAGCCTCAGCCCTGTACCGAGAAGCGGTAACCGGCGCCGCGCACGGTCTGCACGAAGCGGTCGTAGCCCTGCTCTTCAAGGGCCTTGCGCAGGCGACGGATGTGCACATCGACGGTGCGCTCCTCGACGTAGGTGCCGCGGCTCCAGACCCGGTCCAGCAGCTGCGCGCGGCTGAAGACCCGTTCCGGGTGCGACATGAAAAAGTGCAACAGGCGATACTCGGTCGGCCCCATCTCCAGCGGCGAGCCGTCGGCGCTGACGCGGTGACCCGCCGGGTCCAGCACCAGCCCCTCGAAGCGCAGCGGCTCCTCGTCCTCCACCCCGCTGCGGCGCAGCAGGGCGTTGATGCGGGCCAGCAACTCGCGCGGCGAGAAGGGCTTGACCACGTAGTCGTCGGCGCCCGACTCCAGGCCGCGCACCTTGTCCTCCTCCTCGCCGCGGGCGGTGAGCATGATAATCGGCAGCTCGCGGCTGTAGTCGTCGCGGCGCAGGCGCCGGGCCAGCTCCACGCCGCTGGCGCCGGGCAGCATCCAGTCCAGCAGCACCAGGTCCGGCAGCTGGTCGGCGATGGACGACTCGGCCTCCACCGCGTCGCCCGCCTCGCGCACGGCGAAGCCGCCGCGCTCCAGCGCCATCACCAGCATCTCGCGAATGGCCGCCTCATCTTCGACGACCAGTATGGTTTTATCCGCCATGATTCACCCATGTCCCAACGGTTACAGGGCGTATTAGATGAAACCTTTGTTACAGGAGGATGACAGCCGCGCCGAGACTCAACGTTCCAGCTGGCTCACATCGCGCACCGCGCCGCGTGAGGCGGAGGTGGTCATCGCCGCGTAGGCCTTGAGC
>JBFFSW010000272.1:0-2925 GCA_041572195.1 Thiohalomonadaceae bacterium
GGGCGCGGGCTGATGCAGGTAAGCTCCGCCGACGCCCTGGCCGGGGCGGTCAGCACCCTGATGAGCGACGAGACGATCCGCCGCAAGGTGGGCGAGAACGCCCTGGAGGTGGTGCGCGCCCAGGGGCGGGTGATCGACGACTACCTGGAGGCGCTCCAGCCCTTCATCAGCTGATCCCAATCACCCTCGGCGACGCCCCCCAGCTTATCCAGCGATCGCCGCAGCCGCTTGAGGTTGGCCTCGCGCCAGGGGCCGGGCTTGCGGATCGCGCCGCGGTCGAAGTCGATGAGCGAGACCGCCTCACCGTCGAGGAGAATGTTGTGGGCGTTGAGGTCGGCGTGAAAGACGCCGTGGGCGTGGAAGCGGGCGATGGTCGCGCCGACCGCGGACCACTGGGCGCCGCTCAATCCCCCCTCGGCCTGCAGCGCACTCAGCGGTCGGCCGGGGACCCGGGTCATGAGGATGTCGCCGCGGTAATAGAGCCCGGAGCGCAGCACCCGCACCGCCACCGGTCGCGGCGCGGGCAGCTCCAGGCGGTAGAGCTCGGTGAGCAGGGCCCACTCGCGCCAGGGGCGGGTCCGCTCCAGGCCGAGCCAGAGATAGCCGTCATCAAGCAGCTTGCCGGGCAGGCCGCCACGGCGGTAGTGGCGCAGCACGTAGGCCTCGCCCTTGTGGCTGACGAAGGCGGCGGCGCCCCGCCCCTCGCCGCTGAGGCCCTCAAGGGCGCCCACCGCGCGCCAGGCGTCGATGTCGAACAACGCCTCATCGATTTGGTCGAGGCGGTCACCATCGGCTAGGATGTGTGACCCTGCCGTATTGAGATATCTGGCCTGCACTTAAACGTCGTGTCCCGAAAACTACCACTCACATCGCCGCCCGAATCAATCTGCCTGCTGCGCCTCTCGGCGGTGGGCGACATCGCGCACGCCCTGCCGCTGGTGCGCACCCTGCAAAAGGCCTGGCCCGAGACCCGCATCACCTGGGTCATCGGCCGCCTGGAACACTCCCTGGTGGGCGACATACCGGGCATCGAATTTATCATCTTTGACAAGTCGCGGCGATGGTGCGCCTTCACCGACCTGCGCCGCGCCCTCAAGGGCCGCCGCTTCGACGTGCTGCTGCACATGCAGATGTCGCTGCGCGCCAGCCTCGCCTCGCTGCTGATTAAGGCGAAAATCCGCCTCGGCTTCGACAAGGCCCGCGCCAAGGACGGCCAGTGGCTGTTCAGCAACGCCAAGATCCAACCCGGCGGGCACGAGCACGTGCTCGACTCCTTCCTCGGCTTCGCCCGCGCCCTGGGCATCGAGCAACGGGAGCTGGAGTGGGCCATCCCCATCCCCTACCCGGCGCTGCAGTTCGCCGCCGAGACCCTGCCACCGGGGGCGAAGAGCCTGATCATCAGCCCCTGCTCCTCCATGGCCTACCGCGACTGGAACGCCGCGGGCTATGCCCGTGTCGCCGCCCACGCCATCGAACGTCACGGCATGCGGGTGCTGCTCACCGGCGGCAAGAGCCGTCGCGAGTGGCTGATGGGGGCGCAGATCAACGCCGAACTGGAGCGCCTGGGCCACGCGGGCGGGGCCGAGAATCTCATCGGCAAGACCGACCTCAAGCAGCTGCTGGCGCTGCTGGAGGCGGCCGACGTGCTGCTCGCCCCCGACTCCGGCCCGGCCCATCTGGCCACCGCCGTGGCCACCCCGGTGATCGGCCTCTACGCCTGCACCAACCCCGATCGCGCCCGCCCCTACCTGAGCGAGCGCTGGCTGGTGAACCGCTACCCCGAGGCGGTGGCGGCGCAATACGGCAAGGGCATCGATGAACTCCCCTGGGGGATCCGCGTCAAACAGCCCGGAACCATGGAACTGATCGAGCCGGAGGCGGTGTGCGCCGTCCTCGACCAACTACTGGAAGAGACGAGTTGAGCGCCAACCTCATCCCCCTGCGCCTGTACCTGCTGCTACTACTGCTGCTGACCGGGATCGGTCTCGGCGGCAAGCTGCTCTTCGCCCTCCACCACCAGGCGCTGCACGAAAATCTCAGTGCCTGGGAGCTGGCCCTCACCCTGCTCTGGGGGGTGCGCTTCGACCTGGCGGTGGCCGCCTCCTTCAGCCTCATCGCCACCCTCGGCGCCTGGCTCATCTTCCGCCTGCGTCGGGGCGGCTACGCCCAGGCGCTACGCTGGTGCGCCTACCCGCTGGTCACCGCCCTGGCGCTGCTGTTGGGGGCTGACCTGCTCTACTTCGACGAGGCCGGGCGGCACATGGGCTACGAGCTGAAGGAGGGGATCAACTCCGGCGGCGCGCTGGCCGCCTCCGCCTTCGACACCTACCTGCCCACCCTGCTGCGAGCACTGGCGCTGCTGCTGCCGCTGTGGCTCGTTGTCCGTTTGCTGCTGCGCACCCGCCATGATCCGCGCGGCCTGCAGGTGGAGTGGCAGCTGCCACTGGCCCTGGCCCTGAGCGTCATCCTTACCCGCGGCGGCCTGCAGTCGGTGCCGCTGGAGCCGCTGCACGCGCAGCAGATCGGTGAGCCGCACCGCGCCGCCCTGGCCCTCAACGGCGCCTATAACGCCCTCTTCTCCTCCATCACCCCCTACTCGGTCGACACCCTCTTCGCCGAGGCCCCCGACGCCGAACGGCTGGCGCGGGTGCGGGCGCTCTACACTCAGCGGGAAGAGGCGCCCGGCGGCACCCTCGGCGACGCCAACGTGGTCGTCGTCTTCCTCGAGAGCTGGTCCGCCGCCTATATGCACAGCTACGGCTACGATCTGGAGACCACCCCGGTGTTCGATCGCCTGCGCGGCGAGGGCCTCAGCGCCCGCGGCCTGCTGGCCGGAGGCCATCGCACCACCGAGGGGATGTTCGCCACCCTCTGCTCGGCGCAGAACCCGCTGGGCCAGACCGTCGCCCAGAGCCAGCTGCAGAA
>JBFFSW010000273.1:0-2904 GCA_041572195.1 Thiohalomonadaceae bacterium
ATCGAGTCGCTCACCCTGGACCGTGGCGCGGCGCACCTCAAGGATGAGCTGATGCCCAAGTACGCCGAGCTGATCTACAACGGCTACTGGTGGAGCCCGGAGCGCGAGATGCTGCAGTCGCTCATCGACAAGTCGCAGGAACACGTCAACGGCGTGGTGCGGATGAAGCTCTACAAGGGCAACGTCTATGTCGCCGGGCGCAAGTCGGAGAAGGACTCCCTGTTCGACGCCTCCATCGCCACATTCGAGGACGATGCCGGTGCCTACGACCAGAAGGACGCGGCGGGCTTCATCAAGCTCAACGCCCTGCGTCTGCGTATCGGTGCCAAGCGCAACGGCTGATATCCACAGCGGGTGAATCCCACCGACAGGGGAGGCAATGAGCGAGACGCGGCTCGATAACGACGCTGGCGAGGTCGCACGCAACGTGCGCATTCGCCAGCTGCGTCTGCTCTTCGAGCAGGGCGGCATTACCCTGGTTGGGGTGGTGATCAACGCCCTGTTCCTGGTCTTCCTGTTCCGTGATCTGGTGCCGCCGACCCTGCTCGGCGGTTGGCTGGGGCTTGCCCTTATTACCTACGGCCTGCGTTTTCGGCTCTCCCGCGCCTATCGTCACCTCAGCGATGAGCAACTGGAGGCCGAGCGCCTGCTCGGCTACTTCACTCTCGGCACCATGTCCTCGGGACTCCTGTGGGGAGTCTTCGGCGCCATGCTGCTGGATTACGCCAGCCCCATGCATCTGGGGCTGCTGGTGATTATCCTAGGTGGCATGAGTGCCGCCACCATCGCCACCTATGCGGTGATTCGCGGCCTCAGTGCCGCCTTCATTCTGCCCGCCATGTTGCCGCTGGCCCTGCGCCTGCTCAGCGAGGGGGGGGAGCTTTACCTGGTGATGGGGATCCTGCTGCTGGTCTTCACCGTGGTCCTGCTCAGCAGCGCCGAGCGCAGCTATCAGGCCAGCATCGTCGGCATGCGCCTGGCCGAGGAGCAGGGGCGGCTGGCGGTCGCCTCCGAGGAGGCGCGCGAGCGCAGCGAGGAGCTGGTCTCCAGGCTTGAGCGGGAGATCGAGGAACGCAGTGCCGTCGAGCACGATCTGCGCCAGAGTCAGTCACGCTTCGAACACGCCCAGCGCATCACCGGCTTTGGCCACTGGGAGTGGGACCTCAAGAGCGGCGAGATCTGGTGGTCGGACAATATGTACCGCATCAGCGGTCGCATGCGCGAGGACTTCAGCCCCACCGCCGAGGCCTTCGCCGCGCTGATCCACCCTGACGACCTGGAGCCAATGCAGGAGGCGATGGGGCGGGTGATGGCGGGCCATAATCAGCCGATCAACTACCGCCTCTGTCGGCCCGACGGCGAGTGGCGCCACATCCACACCGAGGGTGAGTTGATCGTCGACGGCTCCGGCGAACCGCTCTACATGAGCGGCATTGCCCACGACGTCACCGCCCAGGTGCGCGCGGAGGAGGAGCTGCGCCGCTCTGAGCGCGAGCTCAATAACATCCTCACCAACCTGCAGGACACCTTCTACCGTACCAACCTGCAGGGCGAGGTGATCTACATGACCCCGCAGATCGAGCGGGCCATGGGCTACACCCCCGAGGAGTTGCTGGGGCGCAAGCTGAGCGAGCTCTACGTCGATCCGGGCATGCGCGATAAGTTCATCGCCGAGCTGCAGGCCAACGGCGAGGTGCGCAACTGGATCGCCCCGCTGCGGCACAAGGATGGCAGCGTGGTGTGGGGCTCGGCCAACGCCCACTTCTACCGCGACGACGCAGGCAACATCCTCGGCGTCGAGGGGATCACCCGCGACATCACCAAGCTCAAGCAGGCCGAGGCGGCCCTGCAGCGCGAACAGCAGCGCGCCCTGGTGACCCTGGAGTCCATCGGCGACGGCGTCATCACCACCGACGTGGAGGGGCGCATCGAATACCTCAACCCAGTGGCCGAGCAGCTGGTCGGCGAGGCGCGCACGGCCATCGGTTGCCACTACAGCGAAGCCCTGCCGCTGGTGGAGGAGGACAACGGTGAACCACTGGATGACCTGGTGGAGCTGACCCTGCGCCACGAGGGTGGCCTGGTCAACGCCAGCAACGGCCTGCTGCACCGCGACGACGGCGGCGACTTCGTGCTCAAGGTCTCCGCCGCGGCAATGCGCGCCGATGATGGCTCGGTGATCGGCGCGGTACTGGTTCTGCACGACATCACCGAAACCATGGCCATGACCCGCCAGCTCAACTACCAGGCCAGCCACGACACCCTCACCGGTCTGGTCAACCGCCGCGAGTTCCAGTCGCGCCTGGAGAAGGCCATCGCCAACGCCCGCGAGAGCGGCTGCGAGCACACCCTGCTGTTCATGGACCTGGACCAGTTCAAGGTGGTCAACGACACCTGCGGCCATCGCGCCGGCGATGAACTGCTCAAGCAGCTGGCGGTACAGCTGGATGAGGCCACCCGCGACAGCGACACCGTCGCCCGCCTCGGCGGCGACGAGTTCGCTGTGCTGCTGGTGCGTTGCCCCATGGAGCGGGCGCGCGAGATCGCCGACGACCTACGTCAGCGGGTCAAGGAGTTCCGCTTCGTCTGGGAGGACAAGAGCTTCGAGATCGGCGTCAGCATCGGCGCGGTGGCGGTCAATCGCGACTCCGGCGGTATCGAGCGGCTGCTATCGGCCGCCGACGCCGCCTGCTACTTCGCCAAGGAGCAGGGGCGCAACCGGGTCTTCGTCTACAACGTCGAGGACGGCGTCTCCATCCAGCGCCACGGAGAGATGAGCTGGGTGCACCGCATCTCCGAGGCCTTCGAGAACGACCGCTTCTGCCTAGATGCCCAGCTCATCGCGCCGCTGGATGAGGGCTCGGAAGAGGCACCGCACTACGAGGTGCTGGTGCGCATGCGCAG
>JBFFSW010000274.1:0-2903 GCA_041572195.1 Thiohalomonadaceae bacterium
ACCGCCTGCAGCTCATCCAGGCGCGAGTTAAAGCCCAGCTCCGAGTGGTGGTACTGCTTCCAGCTGCCGTGGTTGCGCAGCACCCGCAGGTGCTCGGCGATCTTCTCGTCGTTGGTGGTGATGAGACCGCCGTCGCCGAAGCAGCCGAGGTTCTTGCTGGGGAAGAAGCTGAAGGCACCCACGTCACCGATAGAGCCGGTCTGTTTGCCGTCGATGTCGGCGCCGAAGGATTGGGCGCAGTCTTCGACGATCTTCAGATTGTGCTTTTCCGCCAGCGCGAGCAGGGCACCCATGTCGGCGGGTTGGCCGAACAGGTGTACCGGGATGATCGCGCGGGTCTTGTCGGTGATCGCGGCGGCCACCTGCTCGGGGTCGATGTTGAAGGTCTTCGGGTCGATATCGACGAACACCGGCTTGGCGCCGACGTAGAGGATCGCCTCGGCGGTGGCGATGAAGGTGAAGGGGGTGGTAATCACCTCGTCACCCTCGCCGATACCGGCGGCGATCAGACCCAGATGCAGGGCATCGGTGCCGGAGGCGCAACCGACGGCGTGCTTCACGCCCAGGTAGGCGGCGGCCTCTTCTTCGAAGGCGCGCACGTTGGGGCCGAGGATGAACTGGGTGGACTCCAGCGCCTGCATCAGGGCCGCGTCCACTTCCTCTTTAATCTCGTGGTACTGGTCCTTGAGGTTGACCATTGGGATCATGGGATTGCTCCAAAAATCAGCGGTTGAACTGTTCGGTGATGCGCAGGGCGGTCTTCAGTGCGTCGCGCCCATCCTCGCCGGTGACCGGCGGCGGGGTGCCGTTGCGGATGGCGGCGATGAACTGCCGTGCCTCGGCGAGGATGGCGTCGGAGTTTTCGTACACCCGCTCCTCGCTGTGGATATCGGCGACGCCGGGGAACATCTCCCCGTCACCCTTGCGATGGATGCCCAGCACCTTGTCCTGAAAGTCGACGGTCAGGTAGGCGTCGTGCTGGAAGATGCGCATGGTGCGCTGTGCCTTGCTGGAGGCGCGGCTGGCGGTGACGTTGGCCACGCAGCCGCTCTCGAAGGTAATACGGGCGTTGGCCACGTCCACCTCGCTGGTGAGCACCGGCAGGCCGTTGGCCTGGATGTCGCGGATCGGCGAGCGGACGATGCTCTGGATGATGTCGATGTCGTGGATCATCAGGTCGAGGATGACGTTGACGTCGGCGCCGCGCGGGTTGAACGGAGCGATGCGGTGCGACTCGATAAACAGCGGCTCGCCGAGCACGTCCTCCAGCGCCAGCACCGCCGAGTTGAAGCGCTCCAGGTGGCCGATCTGCAGCACCAGATTCTTCTTGGCGGCGATGGCGATCAGCTCGTCGGCCTGCTCCACGGTCACCGTCATCGGCTTCTCCAGCAGCACGTGCACCCCGGCCTCGAGACAGGCCTTGGCCACCTCGTGGTGCAGCTGGGTGGGGACGACGATGCTGACGGCGTCCACCTCGCCGAGGATCTCGCGGTAGTCGGATACGGCGCGACAGCCCACCTCCTCGGCGACGCGCGCGGCGTTCTCCGCGTTGGGGTCGCAGACGGCCACCAGTTCGGCGTTCTCCAGGGCGGCGTATTTTTGGGCATGGAAGCGCCCCAGGTATCCAACGCCGATGACGGCGGTGCGAAGCGGAGTGGTCACGATGGTTGTCCCGAAATTACTGCGAAAAACAGCTGGCGATGATCTCATTTGGGCGGTGAAAGATCAATGAGTTATTGGATGTCAGCGGGCTTGGGGTACACTGCGTGGCTGATGACCGAAGGGGAGTGTTCCGTGCAGCAAGGTTTCGATTTTTCCTCCACCGCCCGCCTGGTCGCCGGTGTCGATGAGGTGGGCCGCGGGCCGCTGGCCGGGCCGGTGGTCACCGCCGCGGTGATCCTCGACCCGGCGCGCCCCATCGCCGGGCTGGCCGACTCCAAGAAGCTCAGCGAGAAGCGTCGCGACGCGCTCTTCGACGAGATCCGCGAGAAGGCCCTGGCCTGGTCCCTGGGCCGCGCCGAGGTGCATGAGATCGACGAGATCAACATCCTCCAGGCCACTATGCTGGCGATGCGCCGCGCGGTGGAGGGGCTGGACCCTGCCCCCGAGCATGCGCTGGTGGACGGCAACCGCTGCCCCGAGCTGCCTTGTTCCTGCGAGTTCGTGATCAAGGGGGATGGTTCGGTGGAGGCGATCAGCGCCGCCTCGATTCTCGCCAAGGTGAGCCGCGACCGGGAGATGGCTGAGCTGGATCGCCTCTACCCCGGCTACGGTCTGGCCGGGCACAAGGGGTATCCCACTCAGGCGCACCTGGCGGCTCTGGACGAACTGGGGGTGAGCCCCATCCACCGTCGCTCCTTTGGCCCGGTGAAAAAGCGCCTCTAGTTGGTGTACAATTGCGCGCTTTCCTCCAACGACCTACAGGCGTTTTCTCACCATGCTGGAAATCAATCCCTTCCTCAACCAGATCAAAGACATGCAGGGGCGTGTGGACGCCCTGAGGGGGTATCTTTGACTACGATGCCAAAAGCGAGCGCCTGGTAGAGGTCAACCGCGAGCTGGAGGACCCGGCGGTCTGGAACAAGCCTGAGTACGCCCAGGAGCTGGGCCGTGAGCGCGCCGCCCTGGAGCAGGTGGTGGCGACCATCACCTCGCTGGACTCCACCCTGGGCGATGCCGCCGACCTGCTGGAGATGGCCGCCGAGGAGGATGACCAGGAGACCGTCGACGCGGTCGAGGCCGACCTCAATGAGATGGAAGAGCGTCTGGGGCAGCTGGAGTTCCGGCGCATGTTCTCCGGCGAGATGGACGCCAACAACGCCTACCTCGATATCCAGGCCGGTTCCGGCGGCACCGAGGCCCAGGACTGGGCCGAGATGCTGCTGCGCATGTATCTGCGCTGG
>JBFFSW010000275.1:0-2859 GCA_041572195.1 Thiohalomonadaceae bacterium
CCAGTGCGCCACCCCGTGCAGGTGGCACTCCATCAGCGCCAGGGGGCGGATTTTAGCGACGAGGGGCCGGAGACTCATGGCTACTGATCCAGCAGCTCCTTGTTCGGACTACCCGCCGCCTTGATCGCGAACATAATAAAAAAGGCGTTCCAGCTGCTATAGCCGTCGATATCGTCGATATCCTCCAGCTCGGTGTTGTTCTTCAGGTACTCCACCGCCTGCGCGATCAACTCATCGGAGAGGCCGTTGAGCTTGAGGAGATCGGTGGTGGCCTCGGAGGGGGACCAGGCGCTTAATCGTTCACCCATATTTTTCCTTATTTATCGACAAATTTTTACAAAATTCGTCTCATTGTATTTCAGCGTTAGAGGCTGATCGATCTTCGCTCTTTATTTACATCTGCCGATCTATATTTCACGAAATAATTATTCGTTAAATGCTTTTTTAAAGAGCTGCCCTAGCGCACCCCACGACGCCCTATCCGCCTCGGCGTTATAGGCCAGCGGCAGCTCGAAGCGCTGGCCGTAGCCATCGGCATCCGGGTTGGTGAAGCTGTGCACGGCCCCTGCATAGTTGATGAACTGATAATCCACACCGGCGGCCTCCATCTCCGCCTTGAAGGCGCTGATGGACTCGGGTTTGACGAAGGGGTCGTCGGCGCCGTTGGCGACCAGGATCCGGGCCTTCACCGCGCCGGGTTTGGCGGGGGTTTTAGTGCCGAGGCTGCCGTGGAAGGCGGCGACGGCCTCCAGCTCGACGCCGCGGCGGGCCATCTCCAGCACCACGGCGCCGCCGAAGCAGTAGCCGATGGCGGCGCTCTTGTTCGGGTTCACGCTGGGGTGGGCGTGCAGGACATCAAGCGCGGCGCGGAAGCGGGCCTCGGCCACCGGCATGTTGGCGCGCACGGCGGAGGAGAACTTGCCCGCCTCCTCCGGGTGCTGGGCCTGGGTGCCGTCGCCGTACATGTCCACCACCAGGGCGGTGTAGCCCATGGCCGCCAGCTGGCGGGCGCGCTCGCGGGCGTAGTCGTTGTGGCCCCACCACTCGTGCACCACCAGCACCCCGGGGCGCTTGGTGGTGGTGGCGTTATCCCAGGCGATGTAGCCCTTCATCACGGTATCGGCGTGGCGGTACTCCAGCTCCTCGCCGACCACCTCGGCGCGCAGCGGCGCGGTCAGCAACAGCAGAACAGCGGCAAACAGGCGTTTCATGGCTCAACCCTCCTAGCTCCGTTGGGTTAACCCAGTATAGACAGTGCCGCCCTACTCGGCCGGCCAGTGCTCGGTGGCCACGCCCTCGCCCAGGTCGGCCTCGATGAGGCGGCGGCGCACCTCCAGCAGCCGCTCGATGAGGGCCGGCTCGGCGGCCTCGTAGCCCTCGGCATCGGGCACGCGCTTGACCACCACGCCGAGCAGCTCGGTGATGGCGTTGCCGATGGAGTTCTGGCTGATGGTGACGATGAGCTTGCCCTGGTCGTTGCGGTAGATGAGCTGCTTGAAGGCGGGCTGCCAGCGGATGGCGTTGGCGTAGGCGGCATCGGTGATGCAGCGATCGCGCACCTTCTTGGCGGTGGCGAGGAAGTCGTTGTTAAACAGCAGCACCCGCTCCACCGCCTCGGGGAAGTAGGCGCTCTCGGGGGTGGGGGCGTTGCGGGTGGAGACCTGGGTGAAGAAGGCGCGGTAGAAGTCGAGGAAGCCCTTGAGGATGAGGTCGTACTCCTGCCAGAAGCGGATGTCCTTGAGGGCCTCGGCGCCGCCCTGGATCTCCCAGCAGGGCAGACCCTGGGGATAACCGGTGAGGGAGAGGGCCGATTCGTGGCCGTGCACCGGTTTGAGGATCTCCAGGTGCAGGGCCTCGTCGAAGAAGCGGCGGTAGACATCGCGCATGTACTTCTGGAACAGCGAGTGCTGGCCGCCGTCGGTGAGGTTGGGGTTGTTCTCATCGGCGGGGGCGGCGGCACGCAACTGCTCCATGGGGAAGACGATGAAGTGGTTGTGCAGCATGCGGATGCTGGGCACCCCGGGGGCGGTGAGCGCCCAGGTGGCATCCAGGCTGGCCTCGCCCGCCAGCACCAGGGCCTCGCCCGGGTCGGGGTACTGCTCCAGCATGTAGTCGATGATGATCTGGTTCATGCGGTTCCACACCCGCTTCACCTGCTGCGGCACTTGGGTGCGGCGCACCGGCCGGCCCAGCGGGTTGAGTACCTGCTGCGAGGTGTTGTAGATGATGGAGGTGTCGAACTCGTTGGAGTGGCCCAGGGCCTTGCGATAGAGCAGCAGCCCCTCGGGGTTCTGCAGCAGGCCGTTGTTGTTGACCAGGTCGGCGAGGTTTTCGGTGGAGTTGAAGAACTCGTTGGGCTTTATCCCCTCGGGCACCTCCAGGGGGATGGGGCGGAAGGGGGTGACGATCTCGCGGGGTCCCTGCATGTGACTCTCTCCTCCAACGGCGCTTATACGCCCATAAGCTATTGAAATGGCTTGTTTATTATTTGTAGACAACCATAGCACTACGGGCGCCGATGCGCGATCCGTGATGTGGGTCGCAAATCACCCATGGCGGCGCCGCTATTCTTCGAACATGGATATCGTTCACCACGCGCTCATCGGAGGGGCCGGTTTCGCCGCGGCATCGGCGCTGGATGCGCCACTGGCCGGGGCGGCCTTCGTCGCCGGCAGTGTCTTCCCGGACCTGGACGTGCTGCTGATGGCCTTCGGCAAGCGCTTCTACCTGCGCCACCATCAGGGGATTAGCCACTCGCTGCCGCTCTCGCCGCTCTACGCCCTGCTGATCGCCGCGCCGCTGTGGTCCCTGGAATCACTGGGCAACGACTCCGCCGTGGCGATCTTTATCGCCGCCCTC
>JBFFSW010000276.1:0-2825 GCA_041572195.1 Thiohalomonadaceae bacterium
GGGGGCACTGAGCGGACTGGACAACGTGGAGGTTCGCGGCTTCGACAGCCTGACCGCCGATTTTGCCCGCGAGCATGGCGCCCGGGTGATCCTGCGCGGCCTGCGCGCGGTCTCCGACTTCGAGTACGAGTTCCAGCTGGCGGGCATGAACCGCCGCCTGGCCCCCGAGGTGGAGACCCTGTTTCTCACCCCCGCCGAGCAGTACGCCTACATCTCCTCCAGCCTGGTCAAGGAGGTGGCCGGTCTGGGCGGCGATGTGAGCCCCTTCGTGCACCCGGCGGTGGAGGCTGCGCTGGCGGCCAGAATAGGCTAGAATTCGCGCTTTCTTTTTCGCGGCCATGTTGGCCGGTAGTTAGGAGACCCTGTGCCATGGCACTGATGATTACCGACGAGTGCATTAACTGTGATGTCTGCGAGCCCGAGTGCCCGAACGGCGCAATCTCTCAGGGCGACGAGATCTACGTGATCGACCCCGCCCTCTGCACCGAGTGCGTTGGCCACTACGACGAGCCCCAGTGCGTCGAGGTGTGCCCGGTGGACTGCATCCCCAAGGACCCCGATCACGAGGAGTCCGCGGAGCAGCTGCAGGCCAAGTACGAGAAGCTGCAGGCCGAGTAAGCCGTTCGCCGTTCGTTCGTAAAGAGGCCGCTCATATGAGCGGCCTTTTTGTTTACGGAGTAAGTCCCCATGCTGAAAAGACTCCTCATCCTGCTGCTGGCCGCCACCCTCGGCGCCTGCTCCAGCATCAACAGCCTCAACCCCTTCACCCCGGCCAAGCGCCCCATGGCCGACGCGGTCGCCACTGCCCACCCGGCGGCCACCGAGGCGGGGCTGGCGATGCTGGCGGCGGGCGGTAACGCCTTTGACGCGGCGGTGGCGGTCTCCGCCGCGCTGGCGGTGGTCGAGCCCTACAGCTCCGGCATGGGCGGCGGCGGCTTCTGGATGCTGCGCCCCGAGGGGGAGAGGGTGGTGGTGGTGGATGGTCGCGAGACCGCCCCCGGCGCCGCCCACCGCGATATGTACCTGGACGACAAGGGGGAGGTGCTCCCCGGCCTCTCCATCGACGGCCCGCTCTCGGCGGGGATCCCCGGCCAGCCCGCCGCCCTGGCGCACATCTCCCGCACCTACGGTCGCCTGCCGCTGAGCCGCGCCCTGGCCCCGGCCATCCGCCTCGCCCGCGAGGGGTTCAAGGTCACCCCTCACTATCAGAAGATGGCCGGATGGCGGCTCGATGCCCTGAACGCCTCCCCCGAGGCGGCGGCCGCCTTCCTGCTCGATGGTGAGGTGCCGCCGCTGGGCCATCTCATCAAACAGCCCGAGCTGGCCAACACCCTGGAGGCGATGGCCGAGCGCGGCGCCGAGGGCTTCTACACCGGCTCGGTGGCCGAGGCCATGGTGGCGGCGGTGCGCGAGGCGGGCGGTATCTGGTCGCTGGAGGACCTGGCGGGCTACGCGGTGGTGGAGCGCAAGCCGCTGCTGCTGAAGCTTGATGGCCGACGCATCTACACCATGCCGCCACCCTCATCCGGCGGTGTGGCGCTGATCAGCATGCTGCGCATGCTCGATGCCATGGATTACGAAAAGCGTAGCGAGGGGGAGCAGAACCACCTGCTCATCGAGGTGATGCGCCGCGCCTACCGCGACCGCGCCCAGTTCCTCGGCGACGCCGACTTCGTCGAGGTGCCGGTGGAGCGCCTCACCGGCGGCGCTCACGCCCGCGAGCTGGCCGAGTCCATCGACATGGCCCGCGCCACCCCCAGCGCCGAGCTGCCCGGCTACGGCGCCCCCGAGGGCGGCAACGACACCACCCACTTCTCCATTCTGGATCGCGAGGGCAACGCCGTCTCCGCCACCCTCAGCATCAACTACCCCTTCGGCTCCGGCTTCGTCGCCGGTGACAGCGGCATTTTGCTGAACGATGAAATGGATGACTTCTCCGCCAAGCCCGGCGTGCCCAACGCCTACGGCCTGGTCGGCTCCGAGGCCAACGCCATCGCCCCCGGCAAGCGCATGCTCTCCTCCATGTCGCCGACCATTATCGACTCAGGCGAGCGGATGGTGATCCTCGGCACCCCCGGCGGCAGCCGCATCATCACCATGGTCCTGCAAGGCATCATCGAGTCCGCCGAGGGCGGCGACGCCGAGGCCATCGTCGCCCGACCCCGCCTGCACCACCAATACCTCCCCGACAAACTCTTCATCGAACCGCGAGCCCTGGATGCCATCGCCATTGAAGAGCTGCGTGAGCGTGGGCATGTGGTGGTGGAGTCTGATAGTAGTTGGGGGAATATGCAGGCGGTGACGTGGGATAAGGAGGGGGGTGAAGTGAAGGCGGGGAGTGATCTTAGGGTTGAGGGGAGGGCGGAGGTTAGGGAGCCTGAGTGATTTAAGTGAGGGAGTTATACGTCATGAGATATTTGCTAACGATTTCGTTGTTGTTATTTGTCAATAAATCCATCGCGAGTGGTATCGACGAAGAATATAAAACTGTCCTTTATAAGTACGCAGAAGCTGCTTTGCTAGAGCTTGAATATATTTATTCGAATAAATGGACGGAAGTAGTTAGTGAGGAGCAAGTGGTTTTTGTGTCGGGCCACGATGACATTGATCGAAAGGTTTACGTCGTATTGTTTCCTGGTCAGTCTGGTTCAAGCACCTATGTTTCTTTGATTCCTAATAAGGATGGATTTCTCGAGGTTCATGGAAGAGGAGGAGTTCCGGTTTCTCCGAATGAGTTTCAGAGTGATTTTTCCAAGCATCTTTACTTAGTGATTTCATATCCAGAAGATATATAAGTAAACCTACCGCTGACACCTCGGACAATA
>JBFFSW010000277.1:0-2819 GCA_041572195.1 Thiohalomonadaceae bacterium
GAGGCGGACGAGCTGGCGGGCAAGCGCCACTGGGTGGTGCGGCTGGGGCCGCGACGGGCGCGCTGGGGTTATCTGTTGATGGTGCTCATTGCCTACGCCTGGTTGGCTGGCGCGGTGGCTCTGGGTGCCTTGCCGATGATGGCGCTGCTGGGCCTGCTCGGCCTGCCCTTCAGCCTGCTGGCGGCGCGTGACCTGCTGCGCTTCGCCGGGGAGCCGGGGCGTCTGCTCCCTGCCATCCCCTTCACTATCCTCGCCATGTTGCTGCACGGCCTGGGGCTGGCGTTGGGGCTGTTCCTCTCCTGATCTACACTGGGGGCATGAGCCTCCCTTCCTATGATGACGCCGCGCGCCGGGCCCACGCCCTGGAGGCGGACGAGTTGCTGTCGCTGCTCGGCGCCTCCCCCCATGGTCTGAGCCCTGAGCTGGCGGCGGAGCGGCTGCGCCTTCAGGGGCCCAACGTGCTACCTCGGGCCCGACCGCCGAGTCTTGCTCGACTCTTCCTGCATCAGTTCGCCAGTCCCCTCATCTACCTGCTGCTGGCCGCCGCCGTGGTCTCGCTGCTCATCGGCGAGTGGAGCGATGCCGCCTTTATCGCCGGGGTGCTGCTGATCAACGCCGTGGTCGGCACGATTCAGGAGTACTCGGCCCAGCGTGCCGCCGAGGCGCTGCGCAATCTGGTCACCCCACGCTGTCGGGTGCTGCGTGGCGGCGATACCTACGAGATCGCCAGCGAGGAGCTGGTGGCCGGGGATATCGTGCTGCTGGAGTCGGGGGACCGGGTGCCCGCCGACATCCGCCTGCTCGACGCTTATGAGCTGAGCGTGGATGAGTCGCTGCTCAGCGGCGAGTCGCGGGCGGCGGCCAAGGGGGCGGGGCCGCCGCTGGCGCTGGAGTGCGTGCCCGCCGACCGCGGCAACATGCTCTTCGCCGGGACCCTGGTGGAACATGGCCGCGGTCGCGGCGTGGTCAGCGCCACCGGCGCGAGCACCGAGCTGGGGGCCATCGCCACGGCGGTGCTGGGCGGGCCGCCCGCGCCGTCGCCGTTGCTGCTGCGCATGCACGCCTTCAGCCGCCGCATCGCCCTGCTGGTGGCGGTGGCGGTGGCGCTGATGATGGTGGTGGCGCTGGCCCGCGGCATGTCGCTGGAGGCGATCTTCTTTTCCGCCGTGGCCCTGGCGGTGTCGGTGATCCCCGAGGGGCTGATCGTCGCCCTCACCGTGGCCCTGGCCATCGGCATGCGGCGCATGGCCCGGCGCCACGTCATCGTCCGCCGCCTGCTGGCGGTAGAGGCGCTGGGCTCCTGCACCTATATCGCCACCGACAAGACCGGCACCCTCACCCTCAACCAGCTCAGCGTGCGCAAGCTCTTTTTTCCCGGCGTGGAGGGGGAGTTTGACGAGGACCTGCTCGTGCCGCTCTGCCGCACGGCGATACTCGCCAACGAGGGCTTCATCGGCCATCGCGACGGCGACTGGGTACACCAGGGGGACGCGGTGGACGTGGCCCTGCTGCTGCTGGCGCGCGAGTCCGGGCTGGTGAAGGCGGAGCAGGAGCAGACCTACCCGGAGCTGGCGGCCATCCCCTTCGAGTCGGAGCGGCAGTTCTCTGCCTCGCTCAACGTCGATGGCGATCGCACGATGGCCCACGTCAAGGGGGCGCTGGAGCGGCTGCTGCCGATGTGCGAGCGCATGGTCTCGGCGCAGGGGCTTGTGCCCCTGGACGCGAAACGACTGGAGGCGGAGGCGGAGCGCATGGCCTCCCGGGGCTTCCGGGTGCTGGCGCTAGCCTCGGGGTCGATCACCCTGGAGGAGGGAGAGGTGTTCTCCGAGGAGCACCTGGGTGGGCTGACCCTACTGGGCCTGGTGGGGATGATCGACCCGCTGCGCCCGGAGGCGAAGCAGGCCCTGGCGGCCTGTCGCTCGGCGGGGGTGGAGCTGGCGATGATCACCGGCGACCACCCGCTCACCGCCCTGGCCATCGCCCGCGAGTTGGGGATGGCCGAGGACGAGGGTCAGATCGTCACCGGTCGTCAGTTGCGCGAGGCGCAGGGGGATGAGGCGGAGCGGCTGATTGCCGGGGCGCGGGTCTTCGCCCGGGTCGAGCCGCGACAGAAGGTGGAGGTGGTGCAGGCCCTGCAGCGGCGCGGCCACTTCGTCGCCGTCAGCGGCGATGGCGCCAACGACGCCCCGGCGATGCGCGCCGCCCAGGTGGGCATCGCCATGGGCCGCGGCGGCACCGACGTGGCGCGCGAGACCGCCGATCTCATCATCACCGACGACAACATCGCCTCCATCGTCGCCGGGGTGGAGGAGGGGCGGGTGGCCTACGCCAACGTGCGCAAGGTGACCTTCCTGCTCATCTCCACCGGCGCCGCCGAGCTGGTGCTGTTCATTCTCGCCCTGATCAGCGGCCTGCCGCTGCCGCTGTTGGCGGTGCAGCTGCTGTGGCTCAACCTGGTCACCAACGGCATCCAGGACGTGGCCCTGGCCTTCGAGCCCGCCGAGGGGGATGAACTCAAGCGCCCGCCGCGCTCGCCCCACGAGCCCATCTTCGACCGCCTGATGCTGGAGCGGGTGCTGGTCTCGGCGCTGGTGATCGGCGCCTTCGCCTTCGTTCTGTTTCGTGCCATGCTCGCCGCCGGTTTCGATGTGGAGGAGGCGCGCAACGCCACCCTGCTACTGATGGTGCTGTTCGAGAATGTGCAGGTGTTCAACAGCCGTTCGGAGAGCCGCAGCCTGCTGCGTCACAGCCCGTTACGCAATCCGTTGCTGCTGTTCGGCACCGTCGCCGCCCAGCTGATTCACATCGGCGCCCTCTAC
>JBFFSW010000278.1:0-2808 GCA_041572195.1 Thiohalomonadaceae bacterium
ACCCAGCAGGGCGCGGGCCATGGGCGAATCGACGCTAATCCAGCCACGCGCCGGGTCGAACTCATCAGGGCCGACGATGCGCAGTTGCCGCTCGGAGCCATCCTCCTCCTCTATCGTCACCCAGGCTCCGAAGAACACCTTGTCGGCGGCGTCGGGGCGCCGCTCGACCACCGTCAGCTCATCCAGCCGCTTGCGTAGAAAGCGCACCCGGCGGTCGATCTCGCGCAGCTGCTTCTTGCCGTAGATGTACTCGGCGTTCTCCGAGCGGTCCCCCAGGGCCGCCGCCTCCGAGACCGCCTGGGTCACCTTGGGCCGCTTCACCCGCCAGAGAAAATCCAGCTCGGCGCGCAACCGCGCCGCCCCCTCGGCGGTGATGTAGAGTGAGCGGGGATCAGCCATCGATGCTCTCGACGATCAACTGCACGCTACGCTCCCCGCGCCACTCGTTCACATCCAGGCGGTAGGCGATATGCAGGCGATCCGCCTCCATCGCCGGGCCCTCCAGGTCGGCGAAGAAGGCCATGGCGGTCATGACCTCTCCGCCCTCGGCGGGCCGCAGCTCCAGCTTGAGGTGTTTGTCGCCGACCACCCGACGCGAGATCACATCGAAGAGGCCGTCGAAGATGGGCTCGACGAAGCCCTGGCCCCAGGGCATGGCGTAGCGCAGCGCCTCCACCTGTGGCAGGTCGATGGCGTCCAGATCCAGCTCGCCGTCGCTGTGGACCACGCCGCGCAGGTCATCCTCGAGCAGGTGGCGGCGCACCTCGGCGTCGAAGGCGCGCTTGAAGGGCTCCAGCTGGTCGCGCTCCAGGCTCAGCCCGGCGGCCATGGCGTGACCGCCGAACTTGTTGAGCATCCCCGGATGAGCGGCGGCCACCGCGTCCAGGGCGTCGCGGATGTGCAGTCCACTCACCGAGCGGGCCGAACCCTTCACCTCGCTCTCGCCGCTGTCACTGAAGGCGATCACCGGCCGGTGCAGCCGCTCCTTGATGCGCGAGGCGAGGATGCCGACCACCCCGGGGTGCCACTCGGGGTCGTAGAGGCAGAGGCCGAAGGGCAACCCGGCCTCCTCGTCCAGATGCATGCGCTCGACGATGGCCAGGGCCTGCTCGCGCATCGCCCCCTCGGTGTCGCGGCGCTCGCGGTTGAGGGCGTCCAGTTCAGCGGCGTAGCGATCGGCGCGGACCGGGTCGTCGCAGAGCAGGCAGTCGATGCCGATGCCCATGTCATCCATGCGCCCGGCGGCGTTGAGCCGCGGGCCGACGGCGAAGCCCATGTCGGAGGAGACCACCCGGCCAGGGTCACGCCGTGCGATGCGCAGCAGCGCGGTGATACCGGGGCAGCCGCGCCCGGCGCGGATGCGCGCGAGCCCCTGGGCGACCAGGATGCGGTTGACCCGGTCCATGGGCACCACGTCGGCGACGCTGCCCAGGGCCACCAGGTCCAGCAGGTCGCCGAGATTGGGCGCGGCGAGGCCCTTCTCGCTGAAATAACCGGCCTCACGCAGCCGCGAACGCAGCGCCGACATGACGTAGAAGATCACCCCCACCCCGGCCAGGTTCTTACTCGGAAATTCACAGCCGGGCTGATTGGGATTGACGATGGCCTCGGCGGCGGGCAGCTCCGCCCCCGGCAGGTGGTGGTCGGTGACCAGCACCTTGATCCCCCGCGCCTGGGCGGCGGCCACCCCGCGCAGGCTGGAGATGCCGTTGTCCACGGTGATCAGCAGGTCGGGTTGATAGTCGGCCGCGACCTCGACAATCTCCGGGGTGAGGCCGTAGCCGTATTCGAAGCGGTTGGGGACCAGATAGTCGACCTGCGCCGCGCCCATGGCCCGCAGGGCGCGCAGGGCCAGGGCGGTGGATGTGGCGCCGTCGGCGTCGAAGTCGCCGACGATGAGGATGCGCCTACCCTCGCGCAGGGCCCGCTCCAGCAGCTCAACGGCCTCCCCTACCCCCTTCAGCGAGGCGAACGAGGGCAGCGCGCCCAGCTCCAGCGGCAGCTCGTCGCGGCGGTGAATGCCGCGATTGGCCAGTACCTGGGCCAGCAGCGGCGGGAAGGCCTGGGCGAGGTCGGCATCGACGGCGGCGGGCGGCCGACGCAGGATGGCGACGCTCATCGACGCCACGGTCCCGAGCCACGGCGCCAGATCCGCCACAGCTGTTTTCTCTGGATGCGCCAGCCGCGACCATCGTCGGAGAGGATGCGCAGCGAGTTGAGGCGTCCCGACTTCAGCGCAGCCAATAGCGGCGCCGCCCACTGCCGCTCGATCCCTTCGAGGCACTGCAGGCGGGCCGACTCGTCGGCATCCAGGCGCGCCTCGCGCGGCTCGTGCAGCACCACTAGGGCGAAGTCGCGATGATTCGCCCAGTAGCCCTCGAAGGAGCCGAAGGCGGGGCCGGGCTCGACGCTGGAGAGATAGGCCATGCCGCGGGCCAGCGGCTCGTCGGCGAACACCGCCGGATAGCGCTGCTTGGGCGCATCGGGCAACACCCCCGCGCCCCACAACCAGAGACTGTTCACCTCCCCCTCGCCACGGGCCTGGCGCTCGGCGTTGACCAGGCTGCCGTGCAGCAGCATCTGGCACTCGGTGAGCAGGCGGCGCAGGGATGCCCCCTCCTCGCCCTGGGGCAGAAGCTCATCAATGGCTCGGCCCAGAGCCCGGTCGATGCTGGTAGTGCTCAGCGCCATCGGCCCGTCCAGGCGCAGATACCAGCGACGCGCATCCATCACCAGCAGCTGCATGCCATCCTCGGCCAGGTGGGCGTTGAGCTCGGCGACCAGGGCGCGCGCCTCGTCGATGGAGGG
>JBFFSW010000279.1:0-2806 GCA_041572195.1 Thiohalomonadaceae bacterium
AAGACCGTCGACTCCCACCCGTCGGAGGTGCTGGAGCTGCTGGCCGCGGCGACCGCCGACCTGTTCCAGGGCAACAACGTGGTCACCATCGAAAATATCTTCAAAAAGTCGCGTGGTCTGCCGATGGACGACTACCACTACTTCCAGGAGATGATCGTCAACAGCGACAACCTGATCCACATCTTCATGCGCGGTAAGTCCAACCAGGATCACGTGGTGACCTATGTCTGCCGTAAGTCTGCTAATCTGGGCATGGTGCTGACCAAGGCACGTGCCTCGCTGCCCGCGATTGAGGCGGCGCTGTAACAACAACAATGAACGGCGCGTGCGGCCACCGACCTTACGGGTCGGTGGCCGTTCGTCGTACGGAGAAAACACATGATGGACATGAGCGAAAACTCTCATCCGTGCGCTAGCAAGACGCGTTCGGTTCTGCGTGAGCTCAACGCCTCATCCAAAGACATCGAGGCCTCGGCGGCGATCACCACCGACGGCTTCATCATCGGTTCGGTACTCGATAGTGGGGTCGACGAGGATCGCTTCGCGGCGATGTGTGCCTCGTTGCTGGCGCTGGCCGGGCAGGCCGCCACCGAGATCTCACGCGGACAGATGAAACAGGTGATCATCGACGGCACCACCGGCCTGATGATCCTCGCCTACGCCGGCGACGACGCGGTGCTGGCGGTGGCCTCCAAACCGACGGCCAACCTCGGCATGGTGATCATCGAATCGCGCAAGAGCGCGGCGAAGATCAAGGAATTGCTGGAGCGCCACGCCTCCGGCGGGATGGTCTGATGCCGACGATCCACTACCGGGGCGAGGCCTACTCGTGCCGTGAGGGCGAGACCATCCTCGACGCCATGCTGCGCCAGGGGGTGGAGTTCCCTTTCTCCTGTCGCAACGGTGTCTGCCACGCCTGCATCCATTATGCCGAGAGCGGTGAGCTTGACGAGGCCTCGCAACGGGGGTTGAGTGACGAGCAGCGTGAGATGCGGCTGTTCCTGCCCTGCCGCTGCACGCCCAGTGGCGATATGCATATCGCCCCGGCCGAGAGCGCGAAGCGAAAGTCCACCCCGGCGGATGCCGAGGCCGGACGTCCCGAGCCTGACCCGGAGCTGTGGCAGGCCCTCGATGAGGGGCGGCTAATGTCGCGGGTGCTGGAGGATTTCTACACTCAGGTGTTCGAAGATGAGCGGCTGGCACCCTTCTTCCACGGGGTGACCAAACAGCGCTCCATCGAAAAGCAGTTCCTCTTCATGCGCCAGTTGATCACCGGCGAGAAAATCTACTTCGGCGACCGCCCACGCAACGCCCACCACTGGATGGTGATCTCCGACGAGCTGTTCGACTATCGCGGCGGGCTTATCTTGGAGTGCCTGCGTCGGCATGGTCTGGCCGAGCACCTCGTGCAGCGCTGGCATGCGCTGGAGGAGCGCTTTCGCGGCGACATCGTCAAGGATGAACCGATTAAGCGCAAAATGGGCGATGTGGAGTTGCCGCTGGACGGCTACGACGAGGTTGCCCTCGATATTGGATCACTCTGTGACAGTTGCGGCGCCGAGATCGATGCCGGTGTCACGGTGCGCTACCACCTTCGCCTGGGCACCATCTACTGTCCAGACTGCATGAACGCCGGGGCCTAGCGCCCCTTCTCCAACTCCGCAAGACGTGCCTCCAGGGCCTCCAGCTTCTCACGGCTGCGTGAGAGCAGGCGGCTCTGCGCCTCGAACTCCTCACGACTGACCAGCTCCAGCCGCTCGAAGGCGCCGTGCAGAGTGGCACGCACGTTCTTCTCGAAATCCTCCTTCAACACCCGAATATCGGCGGGCAGCAGTTCGCTGAGGCGGGCGGTGAGGTCATCTATCTGTTTCGGGTCCATGGGCATTACGCATCGCGGGAAGTGGTGCGCATCAGTTTAAGCCATGTGGCTCTTTCTCGCTAAACACGACGTCATTTGCACGCAAATGGTGCGCACCGGGTAGGGGGGATGCTGGATCATGGTGCAGTGAAAAAACGGGGTGTTGCACGTAATCGCATGATTTAAATAGAAAAATAACTTTGGCATGGCTGATGCAATAGTTCTCTCGAGGCTTAATGGGCACCCGCCCAATAACTGAAACTGGAGAGTTACAACATGAAAAAGAGTGTCAAGGGTCTGTTCGTCGCTTCCGTCATCGCCGCCGCCGTGGCCGCCCCGGCCCACGCCGAGCTGAGCGCCAACATCGGCATGGTCTCCGATTACCACTTCCGCGGCATCGATCAGGGCAGCGGCGCCACCGCCTCCGCCGGTATCGACTACAGCCACGACCTGGGTGTCTACGTCGGCACCTGGGTGGCCGATGTCACCACCGGTATCGAGTACGACCTCTACGCCGGTTACGCCGGTGAGTTCAGCGGCGTCTCCGTGGACGTGGGCTACTTCACCTACAACTACACCAACGACGTCTTCGACGACACCTACGCTGAGGTCTCCGCCAGCGTCGGCTTCGGCCCGGTCTCCCTGCAGTACGCCATGGGCACCTACGACAACTACGGCACCGCCCTGGACTACACCTTCACCGGCATCACCGGCGAGTACCAGGGCTTCTACGCCACCTACGGCAGCCACGGCAAGGATTTCGACGGCAGCTACATCGAGCTGGGCTACGGCACCGAGGTTGGCGGCTTCGACACCGGTATCGCCGTGATCAGCGCCGACAGCACCCTGGCCCCGACCCTGGACGTCAACAACACCGTGCAGGGTGACGTCTCCGTGGTCTTCAGCCTGGGCAAGAGCTTCGACCTGTAAGGACGTGACTCGGGCCGT
>JBFFSW010000280.1:0-2797 GCA_041572195.1 Thiohalomonadaceae bacterium
CGCGAGCACGCTGAATTCCTGGAGATGGTGAGCACCGACTATCGCGGCGAGGACTATACCAGCGCGCTGGTGAGCGAGCTACTGGCCGAGCCCGGCGCCTCCGAGTATCTGGACAAGGTGCTGCGCATGGACGCCACCACCCTCATCGTCGACGACCCGGTGAAGCGGGTGGACAACATGACCATGGCCTGGGGCCTGGAGGCGCGGGTGCCCTTCCTCGACCACGAGCTGGTAGAGCTGGCGATGAGTATGCCGCCGTCGATGAAGCTGGGGCCCAACGGCGATGACGCCAAGTACGTGCTGAAGAAGATCGCTCGCGGCCTCATCCCCGATAGCGTCATCGACCGACCCAAGGGCTACTTCCCAATGCCCGCACTGAAGTACGTGCGCGGCGAATTTCTGGAGTTCATGCGCGACATCCTCGACTCCCAGGCGTGTCGCAATCGCGGCCTCTACGAGCGCGCCTATGTCGAAAAACTGCTGGCCCGCCCCGACGCCCCCGAGCACTTCACCCGGCTCAACGGCTCCAAGCTCTGGCACATGGCGTTGCTGGAGTTGTGGTTGCAGAGCAACGTCGACAACGCATAAAAAAACGCCGCGTAAAGCGGCGTTTTTTGTCGGCGTCGGACGCCCTTACTTCATCGTGAACTCGAACTCCACGCGGCGGTTCTTGGCCCGGCCGGGGGCGTACATGTTGCTCTCGATGGGCTCCATCTCGCCCTTGCCGACGGCGGTGATGATGTCGCCATTCACCCCCTGGGCGATGAGGCGATCACGCACCGCGCTGGCGCGTTTCTCGGAGAGGCGCTGGTTGGTTTCATAGCTGCCGCGCGAGTCGGTGTGGCCGCTGATGGTGACCGAGGCGATGGCCGGGTTGCTGGCCACCTTGGCGGCGATCACATCGACGATGGCGAGGCCCTCGGCGGTCAGCTCGGCCTTGCCGGAGACGAAGCTGATGTTCTGCGCCACCAGCTTCTCGGTACAACCGGTGGCGTCCACCGGGGCGCCGGCGACGGTGTTGTCGCAGAGGTCACGGTCATCGCTGACGCCGTCACCGTCGCTGTCCATCACTACCGGGGTCGGGGCGGGGGCGGGGACCGGGGCGGGCGGGGCCACGGGGGCGGGCGCCGGTTTGGCGGCCACCGGAGCGGGGGCCGGTGCGGAGCCGCACTCGGCGAGGGTGCTGCCGCCGCCGGCGGTCACGCAGCCGCCGGAGCCGTCACGCACCGCCTTGCCGGCGCTGTCGGTGACATAGAGCTTGGCGGCGGCGGCCTGGCCGCTGAGGAGGAGGGTGGTGCCGAGCAGCGCGGCGTGGAGAATCGAGTGTTTCATGTGGCAATATCCCTATCGACTGTAGTGGTTAAAGAGCGCAAGCATGGCTTATTTACCCGCACCGCCGCAAGTCCCTTGAAATGCGCGGCCGCGTCGCCATATCAGTTACAATGTGCCACTTTCGTGCCCTAGGGCACCCCGATGACGATTTGAGAGGTTTGTGAGTAATGGATGAGGTGTTGAAGCGTATCGATGAGCAGGTGAAGGGCAACCCCATCGTGATCTACATGAAGGGCACCCCGCAGATGCCCTCCTGCGGCTACTCCAGCCGTGCCGCCGAGATGATGAAGGCCTGTGGCGTCGAGTTCGCCTACGTCAACGTGTTGGCCGATCCGGAGATCTTCGAGAATCTGCCGCGTTATCAGAACTGGCCCACCTTCCCCCAGCTCTACGTCAACGGCGAGCTGATCGGCGGCCACGACATCAGGATGGAGATGTTCCAGAAGGGCGAGTTGAAGCCGCTGCTGGAGGCGGCCGTCGCTTAAACCCGCTCTCGATGGCGAAAGGCCGACCCTAGGGTCGGCTTTTTTGTGGCTGCCGCCTGCCTTCAGAATCCCTTAATAAAAGCTTCATGAAAACATAGCGTTACGATAATATAAGCAAATCCTGAATTAGTGCTTTTCCTTAAGTGAGGTTTCAGCAAGTGGCGGCATGATCGCCACGCTATTGGTGTATCTGGAGCGACGAATATGTCCACGCATGAAGAGGTCAAGGTCTGGGATCCCCTGGTCAGGGTGTTTCACTGGTCCCTGGTGTTGGCCTTTCTCATCGCCTATCTCAGCGGCGAGCACAACGAGTGGCTGCACCTGGCCGCCGGTTATACGGTGATCGGCCTGGTGTCGCTGCGCGTGGTGTGGGGTTTTATCGGTACTCGTTACGCCCGTTTCTCCAGCTTCGTCCGTCCCTGGGGCGAGGTGCGCGCCTACCTCAAGGCGCTGTCGATGATGCGCCCGCCCCACTACCTGGGCCACAACCCGGCGGGTGGGGCGATGGTCGTCGCCCTGCTGTTCGCCCTGTTGCTGACTACTGCCAGCGGCATGGCCGCCTACGGCGCGGAGTCCGGCCAGGGGCCGCTGGCGATGCTGCACGGCGTAGGGCACTTCTGGGAGGAGGTTTTCGAGGAGGGCCATGAGCTGTTGGTGCACCTGACCCTGCTGCTGGTGGTGGTCCACGTGGCCGGGGTGCTGGTCGGCAGCATCGCCCATGGTGAGAACCTGCCACGCGCCATGGTCACCGGCTGGAAGCGCCGCGACTGATGGACGAGAGCCGCGAGATGAGCTCTATCCGAGTCTGGGACAGGCCCACCCGCCTGTTCCACTGGCTTTTTGCTATCGCCACACTCACCGCATTCCTTACCGGCGATAGCCCCCGTTACACCCACCTGCACATCTTCTGCGGCTATCTGGTGCTGACGCTGGTCGCCTTCCGACTGGTCTGGGGCTTCATCGGCGGCCGCCACCCCCCC
>JBFFSW010000281.1:0-2757 GCA_041572195.1 Thiohalomonadaceae bacterium
AACTCCAGGCGCGCCAGGCCGACGCCGTCGGCGGGCAGGCTGGAGACCTCGAAGGCGATCTCGGGATTGCCCAGGTTGAGCATGATCTTGGTCTTGGGCTTCTCCAGGGTGGAGAGGTCGATCTTCTCGATCTCGAACTCCTGAATCCCCTCATAGACATGCCCCGCATCCCCCTCGGCGCAGGAGACGGTGACCCACTGCCCGGTCTGTATCGTCTGAGTGGTGTCGCCGGTGCCGACCACCGCCGGGATCCCCAGCTCGCGGGCGATGATCGCCGCGTGGCAGGTGCGCCCGCCGCGGTTGGTGACGATGGCCGAGGCGATCTTCATCACCGGCTCCCAGTCCGGGTCGGTGATGTCGGTCACCAGCACCTCGCCCGGCTTGAGCTCGTTCATGTGCGAGGCCTCGAGGATCACCCGCGCCTGGCCGGTGGCGATCTTCTGCCCCACGCTCTTGCCCTCGGTGAGCACCCGACCTCGGGTCTTGAGGTGGTAGATCTCCTGCACGTTCACATCGGCCATGGACTTCACCGTCTCCGGCCGCGCCTGAACGATGAACAGCTCGCCGCTGTGCCCATCCTTGGCCCACTCGATATCCATGGGTCGACCGTAGTGCTTCTCGATGGCGGCGGCGTAGCGGGCCAGCTCCAGCACCTCCTCGTCGTCGATGGCGAACTGACGTCGCTCCTCCAGCCGCACCCGCACGTTGTGGGTGGACATCCCCGCCATCGGGTCGGAGGTGTAGATCATCTTGATCGCCTTCTCCCCCAGCTGTCGCTTGAGGATGGGCCGCTTGCCATCGGCCAGGGTCGGCTTGAAGACGTAGAACTCATCCGGGTTGACCGCCCCCTGCACTACGTTCTCGCCCAGGCCGTAGGCGGCGGTGATGAAGACCACGTTGGGAAAGCCCGACTCGGTGTCGATGGAGAACATCACCCCCGAGGCGGCCATGTCCGAACGCACCATCTTCTGCACGCCGATGGAAAGGGCCACGTCCATGTGGGTGAAGCCCTTGTCCACCCGGTAGGAGATGGCGCGGTCGGTGAACAAGGAGGCAAACACCTGCTTGCAGGTGGCCAGCAGGTTGGTGGTGCCGCGGATGTTGAGGTAGGTCTCCTGCTGTCCGGCAAAGGAGGCAGTGGGCAGGTCTTCGGCGGTGGCCGACGAGCGCACCGCCACGTCGGTGTTCTCGCCGTACTCCGCCTCCACCTCCTTGTAGGCCTCGCGGATCTCCGCCGCCAGCTCCTCGGGCATCTCACCATGCATGATCCACTGACGGATCTTCGCCCCCGACACCTGCAGGGCATTCACATCATGGGTATCCAGCTGCTCCAGCTCCGCGGCGATCTTCTCGTGCAGACGGTTGTGCTCGATATACAGGCGGAAGCCATCGGCGGTGGTGGCGAAGCCGTTGGGCACCTTGATCCCCTCACCGCTCAGGGCCCGGTACATCTCCCCCAGCGAGGCATTCTTACCGCCCACCACCGGCACATCATTGATGCCCAGCTCCGAGAATCGTTTGACGTAGCGCATCCTGATCGACCTTCTCTTTAAGAGTGTTATACGGTGAGTGTATTGGATTGGGAGGGGATGGCAAGCTAGGTAGGGTGGGCACGGGAGTGCCCACGTACAACCGTCAATGTATTTTTCTAGGTGATAACGGTCGGTTCTTTCCGCCCAGTCCTCTCCCTCAACTCCGCAATCTCCCCCGCAACCCCAATCAACTCACCCAACGCCTCCTGCGCATCCATCCCCTGCCTCACCACGTCGGCCTCGTATTTCTCGATGTAGATGCGCAGGGTGGCGCCGGCGGTGCCGGTGCCGGAGAGGCGGTAGATGATGCGTGAGCCGTCGTTAAATCCGATACGCAGGCCCTGGTTTTTGCTTTCGCTGTTGTCGATGGGATCGGTGTAGGCGAAGTTGTCGGCGTAGCTGACGGTGTAGCCACCGAGCCGTTGGCCCACCAGGCCATCGAGCTGCGAATCCACATGCCGCATCAGCCCGGCGGCGGCCTCGGCGTCCACGCCCTCGTAATCGTGGCGGGTGTAGTAGTTGCGCCCGTATTCAGCCCAGTGGGCCCGCATGATCTCGGCCACCGACTCCTGGCGCACGGCGAGGATGTTGAGCCAGGCGAGCACGGCCCACAGGCCGTCCTTTTCGCGCACGTGGTCGGAGCCGGTGCCGAAGCTCTCCTCGCCGCAGAAGACGATACGCCCGGCGTCGAGCAGGTTGCCGAAGAATTTCCAGCCGGTGGGCGTTTCGTAGCAGGTCAGGCCCTTGGCCTCGGCGACACGGTCCACGGCGCGCGAGGTCGGCATCGAGCGCGCGACACCGGGGATGCCGTCGCGGTGCGCCGGGATCAGGGTCGCGTTGGCGGCGAGAACGGCGGGGAACGATAATCGCCTGACCTGTTGCTAATCCTCAATTTTCAAGCCTAGTGGAGGAGTAGGTGGGTCATTATCCACTCCGCCCCCATTGGTAGTCGCAGAAACTGGGCGACTCCAGTTTCCATCGTGATCACGAAAACGGGCGTAGACCCTTTTGACACCTTCTCCTTCCGCCAATGTCCACCTTGTAGATTCCTCATATGGTCTGACTTCGGACCATGCTCTACCATTGTTAGAGAATTGCATCAGGCCTCCTTTTTTAAAGGGAAACCTTGCGTCAGGTCCTAGACCACTGCCAGTATCAGTTGCTAAAAGGGTAAGTGTTACATGAGGTCCCTCGCCACTGATCGCAACGGTACAGTTTGTCGGGG
>JBFFSW010000282.1:0-2755 GCA_041572195.1 Thiohalomonadaceae bacterium
CCAGGTGGTCGGCGACGGTGAGCAGCGCCTTGGCGCGCGGGTCATCCATCTCCTTGAGACGGGCCTTGAGCTCCTGCACGCGATCACGCTGGGCGTTCATCTGCGTGCCGATCTCCTGGCTGGTGTCCATCATCGAATCGATGTACTCCTGATCGAAGACATCGTTCATGCTCGCCAGCAGGTGCTTGGCCATGGTGATCTGCTGGTCGGCGGAGACGCGCATGCCCAGGCCGAACTCGGCGTTGTCCTCGAACAGCGAGTTGGACCAGGCGGGGCCACGCCCCTCCTTGTTCACCGACCACGGGGTGGCCGGCAGGTTGCCGCCGTAGATGGAGGAGCAGCCGGTGGCATTGGCCACCAGCAGGCGCGGACCGAACAGCTGGGTCAGCAGGCGCACGTAGGGGGTCTCGCCACAACCGGCGCAGGCGCCGGAGAACTCGAACAGCGGCTCCAGGAACTGGGCGCCGCGCACCGAACCGAAGTTGACGGTGGAGCGCTTGTTGACCGGGATGGTGTCGAAGAACTCGACGTTGTCCTTGGCGTCCTCGAAGAAGGGGGCCTTATCGGTCATGTTGATGGCCTTGCGGCTCTTGCTCTCGTCGTTCTGGTCGTAGGCCGGGCAGGCCTCCACGCAGAGACCGCAGCCGGTGCAGTCCTCGACGTAGATCTGCAGGGTGTAACGGGTCTCGGGGAAACCGCGGGCGGAGACCGGCGCGGACTCGAAGTTGGCCGGGGCCTTCTCCAGCAGGTTCTCGTGGTAGAAGCGCGAGCGGATCACCGCGTGCGGGCAGACGAAGGAGCAGTTGCCGCACTGGATACACACCTCCGGCTCCCACTTCGGCACGATATCGGAGATGTTGCGCTTCTCCCAGCGGGCGGTGCCGCTGGGGTAGGTGCCGTCGACCGGGATCTTGGAGACCGGCAGGTCGTCGCCCTTGCCGATCAGCATCGGCACGGTGACCTCCTTGACGAACGCGGGGGCCTTGTCGGAGACCGCCTGCACCATGCCGCGGCTGGTGGTCACCTGGGCGGGCACCTCGACCTTGTGCAGGTGGTCCAGGGAGGCGTCCACCGCCTTGAAGTTGAGCTGGACGATCTCGGCGCCCTTGCGCATGTAGGTCTTCTCGATCGCCTTCTTGATCTTGTCGATCGCCTCATCACGCGGCAGCACCCCGGAGAGGGCGAAGAAACAGGTCTGCATGATGGTGTTGATGCGACGGCCCATGCCCGCCTCGCGGGCCACGGTGGAGGCGTCGATGACGTAGAACTCGATGTGCTTGTCGATGATCTGCTGCTGCACCGGCTGGGGCAGCTTGTCCCACACCTGGTCGGCGGGCACCGGCGAGTTGAGCAGGAACACCGCCTTGTCGGCCGCCTTGTCCAGCATCTCCACCTGTTCGATGAAGTTGGCCTTGTGACAGGCGATGAAGTTGGCCGAGGTGATGAGGTACGGCGCCTTGATCGGATCGGGACCAAAGCGCAGGTGCGAGGTGGTCTGCGAACCGGCCTTCTTGGAGTCGTAGACGAAGTAGCCCTGACAGTAGAGGTCGGTGGACTCGCCGATGATCTTGATGGAGTTCTTGTTGGCCGAGACGGTGCCGTCGGAGCCGAGGCCGAAGAACATCGCGCGGGTGACGTTGTCGGGCTCGATATCGAAACCCGCGTCGAAGGCGATGGAGGTGTGGCTCACATCGTCGTTGATGCCGATGGTGAAGTGGTTCTTGGCCTCGGCGGCGAGGTTGTCGAAGACCCCCTTGGCCATCGCCGGGGTGAACTCCTTGGAGGAGAGACCGTAGCGACCGCCGATCACCCTGGGCATGGCGTCGATATCGCCGCTGCCGAAGGCCTCGGCCAGGGCGGTGATCACGTCCTGATAGAGCGGCTCACCGGCGGATCCCGGCTCCTTGGTGCGATCGAGCACGGCGATGCGCTGCACACTCTTCGGCAGAGCATCGATCATGTGCTTGACGCTGAAGGGGCGGAACAGGCGCACGCAGAGCACGCCCAGCTTGGCGCCCTCGGCGTTGAGCTTGTCGACGGTCTCGGCCACCACCTGCACGCCGGAGCCCATCATGACGATGACATCGGTGGCGTCGGCGGCGCCGTGGTACTCGAACAGGCGGTACTGGCGGCCGGTGTGCTTGGCCAGCTCGTCCATGGTCTCCTGGACGATGCCCGGCACCGCCTCGTAGAAGGGGTTGGAGCTCTCGCGGCCCTGGAAGTAGACGTCCGGGTTCTGCGCGGTGCCGCGGATGAAGGGGTTGTCCGGGTTGAGCGCGCGGTTGCGGTGGGCGAACACCAGCTCCTCGTCGATCATCGCGCGGATCTGCTCATCGGGGATGAGGCTGATCTTGTTGATCTCGTGCGAGGTACGGAAGCCGTCGAAGAAGTTGATGAACGGCACCCGCGCCTTGAGGGTGGCGGCGTGGCAGATCAGCGCCGCGTCGTGCGCCTCCTGCACCGAGTTGGAGGCCAGCATGGCCCAGCCGGTCATGCGCGCGGCCATCACGTCCTGGTGGTCGCCGAAGATGGAGAGCGCCTGGGCGGCGATGGAACGGGCCGCCACATGGAACACCGAGGAGGTCAGCTCACCGGCGATCTTGTACATGTTGGGCAGCATCAGCAGCAGCCCCTGCGAGGCGGTAAAGGTGGTGGTCAGGGCACCGGTCTGCAGCGCACCATGGGCGGTGCCTGCGGCGCCCCCCTCACTCTGCATCTCGATCACCTGTGGCACCTGGCCCCAGATGTTCTTCAC
>JBFFSW010000283.1:0-2731 GCA_041572195.1 Thiohalomonadaceae bacterium
CGTCTCATCGAACCGTTGCGTTCGGAGGGGATTAACCCGGACGAGTACCAGGCAGAGTTTGATTACGAATAAGTCTGAGGATTGAACATTGAGCCTGAAGCATCGGGCTCCGCGTCTCTCGTAGGCGTGTACAATGCATCATCGAAGCCACCGATGCACAAGTGTCCCCCCCATGCGCCCCTGGAAACTGATAGAGAGCAGTGAGATCCCCGAGGAGGGAGGCGAGCTGCGCCTGCTCCAGCGTGGCGAGGAGTTTTCGATCATGCTGGCCGGTGGCGGCGGGGAGTTGATGGGCAGCCGCAAGCACGGCTCGGAGGATGCCCTGGCGGAACTCGGCTGCGCCCACCTGGCCGAGGGGCAAGCGGCGCGGGTGCTCATCGGCGGGCTCGGCATGGGCTTCACCCTCGCCGCGGCGCTCAAGCGGAGCGGGCCCCAGGTCGAGGTGACCGTTGCCGAATTGATCCCGGTGGTGGTGGAGTGGAACCGACAACACCTGGGCCACTTCGCCGGTCACCCGCTCGATGACCCGCGCTGTCGCGTCAGCGTGGGCGATGTCGGCGCTATCCTCAGGCGCGAGCAAGGCGGCTTCGACGCCATCCTGCTCGATGTCGACAACGGCCCGGAGGGGCTGACCCACCACGACAACAACTGGCTCTACTCGCCGGAGGGGCTTCAAGCCGCCTTCGCGGCGCTGCGTCCCGGCGGGGTGCTGGCCGTCTGGTCCGCCGGTCCTGAGCAGACCTTTCAGCAACGCCTGCGGCGCACCGGTTTTCGCGTCGAGGAGCATCGGGTTCGGGCGCATGGGCGCGGCAAGGGGGCGAGGCATGTTATCTGGCTTGCCCGCAGGGAGGGCTAGGGATGTTGGGTATCGGTCTATCCATCTCCTCCCTGCTGCTGGGCACGGCGCTGCTGCTGTTGGGCATCGGCCTGCAGGGTACCTTGCTCGGCCTGCGGGCGGTGGAAGAGGGCTTTGCCGTCTCGGTCATCGGCTATGTGATGTCCTCCTACTTTCTCGGTTTCGCGGTGGGCAACTATTTCTGCCCGCCGCTTATCCGCCGGGTCGGTCACATCCGCGCCTTTGCGGCACTGGCGGCGATCAGCTCCGCCGCGGCCATCGCCTTTCTCCTGCTCATCGACCCCGTCGCATGGTCTCTGCTGCGCATCATTACCGGGGCCTGCATGGTCGGCCTCTACATGGTGCTGGAGAGCTGGATCAACGCCGTGGCCCCCAACCAGCTGCGCGGCCAGTTCTTCAGCGCCTATATGATCGTCACCTTCCTGGCCCTGGCGCTGGCACAATACCTGCTGCTGTTTGCCGACGTTTCCGGCCACACCCTGTTCGTGCTCACCGCGATCTCCATCTCACTCGCCCTGGTGCCGGTGGCGCTGACCCGCATCGAGCAGCCGCCCCAGGTGGTGACGCCGAGGCTGCACCTGCGCACCGTCTACAGCGAGTCGCCGCTGGGTGTTATCGGCGCCCTCGCGGCGGGGGTGGTGATGGGGGCCTTCTGGGGCATGATGTCGGTCTATTGCGCCAAGGCCGGGCTGGATACCACGGCCACCGTGCTGCTGATCAGCAGCACCATCATCGGCGGCGCGCTGCTGCAGTGGCCGATAGGGAAGGTCTCCGATCACGTGGACCGGCGCATCGTCATCAGTAGCGCCGCCTTCATTTCCGGTGGGCTGGCGCTGATGAACTTCCTCTTCATCCAGGGCGACTCGACGCTGCTGTTTCTGGCCTACTTTCTCTATGGCGGTTTCGCCTTTTCGATCTACAGCCTGAGCGTGGCGCACGTCAATGACCGCCTGCAACCCGAGCAGGCACTCGATGCCTCGAAAACCCTGCTGCAGCTCTACGGCCTGGGTGCCGTTCTCGGGCCCATCATCGCCGGCGCCATGATGGACGGGCTGGGCTATCGCGCGCTGCCGCTGCTGTTCACCATCACACTGAGCGCCTTCGGCCTGTTTGCCATCTACCGCATCATCCGGAAAAAGGCCCCGCCGCCGGAGCAGCAGGAACCCTTCATTCAACTGCACCGGACCTCGGCGGTGGTGATGGAGATGGACCCGCGTAGTGATACGCAGGGTGATGAGGCGGAGACGGAGAGTGCCGGGGGGCGATCTACTACTTAAGAAAAGCCCTCAACGCCTTCCCCGTCTCCGATCGCTTCCACGCCTTGACCAGCTGCCGAGGCGTCCCCTCGACCACCACCTCACCGCCGCCGTCTCCTCCCTCGGGGCCCATGTCGATGCACCAGTCCGCCTCGGCGATCACATCGAGGTTGTGTTCGATGACGACCACCGAGTGACCGGCATCGACCAGTTGGTGCAGCACGCGGATCAGCTTCTCCACGTCGGCCATGTGCAGACCCACGGTGGGTTCATCGAGTACGTATAAAGTTGGCGTGAAGGTACGGGCGTTGGGCCTGGCCTTACTGAGTTCCGTTACCAGCTTGAGGCGCTGCGCCTCGCCACCGGAGAGGGTGGGGGAGTGCTGGCCCAATGTTAAATAACCAAGGCCGACCGCCTGTAGCAGTTGCAGCGGGTGGTGGACCTTGGGGTGATGCTCGAAGAATTCCACCGCCTCATCGACGCTCATCGCCAGCACCTCACCGATGGACTTGTCGCGATATTTCAGCGCCAGGGTCTCGGGGTTGAAGCGCTCGCCGTGGCACGACTCGCAGAGGGTCTTCACATCGGGGAGGAAGGACATCTCCACCTTGGTCATGCC
>JBFFSW010000284.1:0-2721 GCA_041572195.1 Thiohalomonadaceae bacterium
GAGTGCACCGACCTGGCCAACTGGATGTGCGACATTATCGATGCCAAGGGCGACAGCGCCACCATCGATGCGGTCAAGGCCAAGGTGCTGGACGTGTGCAAGCGCCTGCCGGTCTACGGCTAAGCGCAGGCCTCCAGCTCCGGGGATAGGGAATGCGCTGCCCCTTCTGTCACGCGGAGGAGACCAAGGTGATCGACTCCCGCCTCGCCAATGAGGGGGACTCGGTCAGGCGCCGTCGCGAGTGCCTTACCTGCGGCGAGCGCTTCACCACCTTCGAGACCGCCGAGCTGGTGATGCCGCGCATCGTCAAGCAGGACGGCAACCGCGTCCCCTTCGACGAGGATAAGCTGCGCAACGGCATCCTCCGCTCGCTGGAGAAGCGCCCGGTGGCCACCGAGGCGGTGGAGGGTGCGGTCAACCACATCATGCACCGGCTGCGCGCCACCGGCGACCGCGAGGTGGCCTCGCGCCGCATCGGTGAGTGGGTGATGGAGGAGCTGCGTGAGCTGGACGAGGTGGCCTACGTGCGCTTCGCCTCGGTCTACCGCAGCTTCCAGGACGTCAACGAGTTCCGCGAGGAGATCGAGCGGCTGCAGAGCGAGCCCTCGCCCGAGGCGCGACGCGACCAGCTGCCGCTGCTGGAGAACGGCGCCCAGGCCAAGCCCAAGGACGAGGAGAAGCCGAAGAAGGCCAAGGGCCGCGTGCGCAGGGGCGGCAAGTGAGCCCCTTCAGCGCCGACGACCACCGCTACATGGCCCACGCCCTGCAACTGGCGCGTCGCGGCCTCAATACCACCGACCCCAATCCGCGCGTCGGCTGCCTCATCGTCAAGGATGGCGAGGTGGTCGGTGAGGGGTGGCACGAGCGTGCCGGGGAGCCCCACGCCGAGGTCCACGCCCTGCGCGAGGCGGGGGAGAGGGCTCGTGGCGCCACCGCCTACGTCACCCTGGAGCCGTGCAGCCACCACGGCCGCACCCCGCCCTGCGCCGATGCCCTGGTCGAGGCCGGGGTGGCCCGAGTCGTCGCCGCCATGCAGGACCCCAACCCACGGGTCGCCGGTTCCGGCCTGGCGCGGCTGCGCGAGGCGGGGATCGCCGCCGAGGCCGGGCTGATGCAGCTTGATGCCGAGGCGATCAACCCCGGCTTTATCAAGCGCATGCGCGAGGGACGGCCGCTGCTGCGCTGCAAGCTGGCGATGAGCCTGGATGGGCGCACCGCCATGGCCTCCGGCGAGAGCTTCTGGATCACCGGAGCGGCGGCGCGCGAGGATGTGCAGCGTCTGCGTGCCCGCTCCTCGGCCATCATCACCGGCATCGGCACCGTGCTCGCCGACGACCCGGCGATGACCGTACGTTCCAAGGCGCTGGGCGAGAACCCGCGCCAGCCGCTGCGGGTGGTGCTGGACCCTGAGCTGCGTACCCCGGCCGATGCGAAGATCGTCAGCGGCCCCGGTGAGTGCCTGATCGCCGCCCGCGAGGCGGGGGCCATCGACGGCGCCGAGGTGATCGCCCTGCCGGGAGAGGAGGGCATCGACCTTGAGGCGCTGATGGCCGAGCTGGCCCGGCGTGAGTGCAACGAGGTGCTGCTGGAGGCGGGCACCACCCTCAGCGGCGCCTTTCTGCGCGCGGGGCTCATCGACGAGCTGGTCGTCTACACTGCCCCCAAGCTGATGGGCGATGGCGCCCGCGGCCTCTTCCACCTGCCGGGGCTGGAGTCCATGGCCGAGAGCATCGCCCTGGAGTTCAGCGATGTGCGTCGGGTGGGGGATGATTTGCGCATTAGCGCCCGTGTCAGTGCGGACACGGACCGGTAGATCCGGTATCGTTAGCAGCCTATGTTTACCGGTATCATCGAAGCCATCGGCACCATCGCCCAGCGCCAGTCGCGCGGCGCGGATATGCGCCTGCGCATCGCCTCCGGCAAGCTGGACCTGGGGGATGTGAAGCTGGGTGACTCCATCGCCTGCAACGGCGTCTGCCTGACGGTGGTGGAGCTGCCCGGCGATGGCTTCTGGGCCGATGTCTCCGGCGAGACCCTGGCCCACAGCAGCCTGGGTGAGTTGGGCGTGGGCTCGCGCATCAATCTGGAGAAGGCGCTGACGCCGACCACCCGCCTCGGCGGTCACCTGGTCTCCGGCCACGTGGACGGCCTCGGCGAGGTGCTGGAGCGCACCAGCGACGGCCGCTCCGAGCGCTTTCGCATCCAGGCGCCGGACGCGCTGGCCAAATACATCGCCGCCAAGGGCTCGATCTGCGTCGATGGCGCCAGCCTCACGGTCAACCGGGTGGAGGGCGCGCTGTTCGAGCTGAACATCGTCCCCCACACCCTGGGCGAGACCATTATCGGCGAGTACCGCCCCGGTCGCCGGGTCAACCTGGAGGTGGACCTGATCGCCCGCTACCTGGAGCGGCTGCTGCAGGGCGAGGCCGCCGCCGAGCCCGCATCGAAGGGCGGCATCAGCGAGGCCTTCCTCGCCGAACACGGATTTATGAGGGGACGATAAGCGTCCCGGAGAGCATCAATGCCACTGAATACCACCGAAGAGCTGCTCGAGGACCTGCGCCAGGGCAAGATGGTGATCCTCATGGACGATGAGGATCGCGAGAACGAGGGTGACCTGCTCATCCCCGCCTCCATGGTGCGCCCCGAGGACATCAACTTCATGGCCAAGTACGGCCGTGGACTGATCTGTCTGACCCTGACCCGCGAGCGCTGCAAGCA
>JBFFSW010000285.1:0-2718 GCA_041572195.1 Thiohalomonadaceae bacterium
ACGTTCAGCCCGACCGGGCTGACCATACCGAGACCGGTGATAACGACGCGACGTTTAGCCAAGGGACGACCCTCTCAATAAATTCTTTAAATCGAATATGCAAAGGGCCGCGGCCCCGCGATGGCGGCGGCGGCCCCGGTACAGCGGCTCAGCGATTAGCTGTTGGCGTTGACGTAGTCGACGGCCTGCTGCACGGTGGTGATCTTCTCGGCTTCCTCGTCCGGGATCTCGGTCTCGAACTCTTCTTCCAGAGCCATCACCAGTTCCACGGTGTCCAGGGAGTCGGCGCCGAGATCGTCGACGAAGGAGGAGTTCAGGTTCACCTCCTCTTCCTTCACACCCAGCTGCTCAACCACGATCTTCTTGACGCGCTCTTCAATACTGCTCATTTGAGTTGTTCCTCCAAAGATGGACTTTGCAATCTTAAATCTTATGCGGCGCTATTGTAGAGAAAAGCGCCTGCGGATACCAGCATTCCACACCGCATCCGTAAGCCATTGATTAACAAGGCTCAGGCCATGTACATACCGCCATTGACGTGCAGCGTTTCGCCGCTGACGTAGCCCGCCTCGGCGAGGAAGGCGACCGCCTGGGCGATATCCTCCACCTGGCCCAGTCGCCCCAGCGGGATCTGACCGGCCAGGGCATCACGCTGCTCCTCGGAGAGGGCACGGGTCATATCGGTATCGATGAAGCCGGGGGCCACGCAGTTGACGGTGATACCGCGGGCGCCCACCTCACGGGCCAGGGACTTGGAGAAGCCCATCATGCCCGCCTTGGCGGCGCCGTAGTTGGTCTGCCCGGCGTTGCCGCTGGCGCCCACCACCGAGGCGATGTTGATGATGCGGCCGTGGCGCGCCTTGGTCATGCCGCGCAGGCAGGCCTTGGAAACGCGGAAGACGGAGCTGAGGTTGGTGTCGATCACCGCGTCCCAATCCTCCTCCTTCATGCGCATCATCAGGGTGTCGCGGGTGATACCGGCGTTGTTGACCAGCACCGTGGGGGCGCCGAACTCGTCGCTGATGGTCTTGATCACCGCATCGATGCTCTCGCCATCGGTGACGTTGAGCATCATCCCCCTGCCCTTCACCCCGGCCTCGGCCAGGCTCTTGGAGATGGCCTCGGCGCCACCCTCGGAGGTGGCGGTGCCGATCACCGTGGCGCCACGGCGGCCCAGCTCCAGGGCGATGGCCTGACCAATGCCGCGGCTGGCACCGGTAACCAGGGCGATTTCATTTTCCAGAGACATGTTCTTCCCCTTCTATTCGATTGTTGTTATTGGCCCAGGGCCTTGTCTAGTCCGGCGCTGTCGAAGAGCGCATCGGCGGCCATATCACGCTCAATACGCTTGTTGAGGCCGGCCAGCACCTTGCCGGGGCCACACTCGATCAGCGCATCGACGCCATCGGCGGCCATCTTCTGGACGGTCTCCACCCAGCGCACCGGCGAGTGCAGCTGACGCACCAGGGCATCGCGGATCGCCGCGGCGTCGTCGGTCACGGCCACATCGACGTTGTTAATCACCGGGATGGCCGGGGCCTTCACCTCGATCCCGGCCAGCCTCTCGGCCAGCTTGTCGGCGGCCGGCTGCATCAGCGCGCAGTGGGAGGGGACGCTCACCGGCAGCAGCAGGGCGCGCTTGGCACCGGCCTCCTTGGCCCCCTCCACCGCGCGGTTGACCGCCTCGGCGTGACCGGCGACCACCACCTGGCCCGGGGAGTTGAAGTTGACCGGCGAGAGCACCTGGCCCTCGGCGGCGGCGGCGCAGACTTCGGCCACCTGCTGATCCTCAAGGCCGAGGATGGCGGCCATCGCACCGGTCCCGGCGGGCACCGCCTCCTGCATCAGGCGGCCACGCTCGGCCACCAGGGCCACGGCGTCCTTAAAGGCCAGCGCCCCGGCGCACACCAGGGCGGTGTACTCGCCCAGACTGTGACCGGCCATCACCGCCGGCTGGGCACCACCCTTCTCATTCCAGACGCGCCACACGGCGACACCGGCGCTGAGCATGGCGGGCTGGGTGATGTGGGTCTGATTCAGCTCCTCGGCGGGACCCTCCTGGACCAGCTTCCAGAGGTCGTAACCGAGCACCTCGGAGGCCTCGGCGAAGGTGGCCTCGACCTGCGGATAGGCCGCGGCGAGATCGGCCAGCATGCCGACGGACTGGGAACCCTGACCGGGAAAGACAAAGGCGAGAGACATACTACCCCCTCAAAAATTTAGAATCGTTTATTAGAATTTGACCAGGGCCGAGCCCCAGGTGAAACCGCCGCCAAAGGCCTCCAGCAGCAGCGTCTCACCGCGCTGGATGCGCCCATCGCGTACCGCCGCGTCGAGCGCCAGCGGCACCGAGGCGCCAGAGGTGTTGCCGTGGCGATCCACGGTCACCACCACGTGGTCCATATCCATCTTCAGCTTCTTGCCGGTGGCGGCGATGATACGGATGTTGGCCTGGTGCGGCACCAGCCAGTCGATATCGCTCTTATCCATATTGTTGGCGGCCAGGGTCTCGTCGACGATGCGGCCCAGGGTGTTGACCGCCATCTTGAACACCTCGTTGCCCTTCATCTCCACAAAGGCGTGATTATCGCGCACCGCCTGATAGTTGTTGGAGACACCGGCCTGCACCTCCAGCAGGGCCTTGTACTGACCATCGGCGTGCAGGTGGGTGGAGAGGATACCGGGCTCATCGGAGGCCTTGAGCACCACCGCACCGGC
>JBFFSW010000286.1:0-2710 GCA_041572195.1 Thiohalomonadaceae bacterium
GCCGTCGAGGCCGAGGATCTTCTTCTGGTTGGGCCAGATCAGCACCCAGACGTTGAACAGCATGATGGTGCCCAGCCAGGCGCCCATGCCGATCACCTCGTAGCCGTTGGCGAAGGTGAAGGCGGCGACCACGCCGGAGCCCGCCGCGGTGTGCAGCGATTCCAGCGCCGCGGCGCCGGTGAGCCAGGTGCCGACGGAGGCCCAGCGGAACCAGAGCAGGGCGCGCGGCGCGGCGTATTTGTTGATGGCCGCCGGGCCGGGGCCGCCGTCGTTGGCCTCGCCCAGGGCCTGGGCCACGGCGGGCACCTGCACGAAGTTGAAATAAAAGAGCAGGCCCACCCAGGCGATGCCGAAGATGACGTGCAGCCATACCTCGACCTGCAAGGCCCCATAGCCCGCGAGACCCATGGCGAGGGCGACGAGGGCGGCGAGGATGAAACCGCTGACGATGGTTCCGGTGATCGATTTGAGAGGATTCATGTTGGTGCTCCTTGTTCCTGAATGAGACTAGCGTATGTTGCCTTAGTATTTTGGTCAAGTTTAGCGACGGACTCTGGCCGCCATCAACACCACGAACAGCGTGGCGGGTATCAGCACCGGTCCCTTGTCCGCCTTCAGCATTAAATAATAGTGCAGTAGCACCAGAGCGGTGAGGGGGTAGATGAGTCGGTGAAGACGTTGCCAAGATCGGCCCCCCAGCCGCTGCTTGAGACGCTTCGTCGAGGTGACCGCCAGCGGCAGCAGCATGAGGAAGGCGGCGAAGCCGAGGCTGATATAGGGGCGCTTGAGGATGTCCTCCCAGATGGCCGCCCAGTCGAAGCTCTGGTCGCGGATGATGTAAGCGCCGAGGTGCAGCGTGGCATAGCAAAAGGCGCTCAGCCCCAGCCCCTTGCGCAGGGCCATCACCCAGACCCAACCCAGCCGCCTATATAGCGGCGTGCAGCTCAGGGTCAGCAGCAGGAAGTAGAGCGCCCAGTCGCCCAGAGAGCGGATCAGTGCCTCGGCCGGGTTGGCGCCGAGTCGGTCGGCGAAGGCGGCCCAGGTGAGCCAGGCCAGGGGTAGCAGGTAGAGGGGCCAGGCCCAGCGTCGTGCCTTCATCGTCAGAACAGCTTCTTCGGGTCCATGCCGCGGTAGAGGTGCGCCACCTGCTCGCCGTAGCCGTTGAAGGGCAGGGTCTCGCGCTTCGTCCACTCGCCGATGCGGCGCTCCTTTTTCTGGCTCCAGCGCGGGTGGTCCACCGCCGGATTGACGTTAGCGTAGAAGCCGTACTCGCGCGGATTGAGGCGCGACCAGGTGGTCGGAGGCTGGCGTTCCGTGAGGGTGATGCGGACGATGGACTTGATGCTCTTGAAGCCGTATTTCCACGGCACCACCAGGCGCAGCGGCGCGCCGTTCTGGTTCGGCAGTTCGCGACCGTAGAGACCGACGGCGAGCAGGGTGAGCGGGTTCATCGCCTCGGCGATGCTCAAGCCCTCGACGTAGGGCCAGGGGAGCAGGGAGGTCTTCTGCGCGGGCATCTGCTCGGGGTCGTGCAGGGTCTCGAAGGCGACGTACTTGGCCCGCGAGGTGGGATTCACCGACTTGATCAGATCGGCCAGCGGAAAGCCCACCCAGGGGATCACCATGGACCAGGCCTCGACGCAGCGCAGGCGGTAGATGCGCTCCTCCAGAGCACGCCCCTTGAGGATGTCCTCCAGGCCGATTTTTCCGGGTTTTTCCACCTCGCCGTCGATCACCACCGACCAGGGATCGGTGATCAGGGTATGGGCGTTGCGCGCCGGGTCGGACTTGTCCGCGCCGAACTCGTAGAAGTTGGTGTAGCTGGTGATGTCGTCGAGATCGGTGAGCGGCTCATCGGCGCTGAAGGGGCTCTTTTTCAGCGGCGATAGCGGGCGTTTGTCATTGGCGTCGGCGGTACCGCTCATCCCCGGCAGCAGCAGGCCGCCGGCCAGCCCCAGGCCCAGGGCGCCGATGCCGGTGATGAAGCGGCGGCGCTGGTTGTAGATGCCCTCGTCGGTGATCTCCGAGGGTTTGATGTCGTCCGGGCGTTTGATCAGCATGTCAGCTCTCCATGAAGCGGCGGCGCAGCCCGTCGTCGATGCGAGAATAACGAAGCGGCCGTTCTGGATCAGCCACTCATAGTGACCGTATTCCTGAAGGATAGAACGTCCCATTGAGGAGTTCAGGGCGGAGTACAGGGGACACAATACTTAATTACCTGTAGAAGTTCGGCGGGTTACGCACCGCTAACCCGCCCCACATTTGAGTCTCAAACTGTAGGAGCGGGCTCCGTCCCGCGATGGTGACAATCGAAGCGCCGATTCGCGGGCTGGAACCCGCTCCTACCTCCACACCGATAACCCAAACCCAAACCGCGTCCTATTCCCACCACTCTCCACCTCAATCTCACTCTCATGCAGTTCTAAAATCCGCTTCACAATCGCCAGGCCCAGCCCCGCCCCCTCGCCACCACGCTTTTCAGGACTCTGAAAGAAGCGCTCGAAGAGCTGCGGGATATCCTCGGCGGCGGTGGATTGGTATTTCTGCGCCAGGTCGACGACCCGAAGGATAGGGGCGGTGGATCACGAAACTATCACGCCAAAGGCACAAAACCAGCCAATAGGCCATTTTTATCAGTTGATAATATTCTGATATGCTGCCGAGCACCTTGAACTACCACCGTTTGGACGATCCGCATGAAGAAGCTCCC
>JBFFSW010000287.1:0-2704 GCA_041572195.1 Thiohalomonadaceae bacterium
CCGGTCACATGGTGATGTCCACCCTGCACACCAACGACGCGCCGCAAACCCTCTCCCGTCTGATGAACATCGGCGTCGCGCCCTATAACATCGCCTCCGCCGTCAACCTGATCATCGCCCAGCGCCTCGGCCGCCGCCTCTGCAACAACTGTAAGGCTCCGGAGGATATCCCGCGCGAGACCCTGATCGGGGAGGGATTTCCCGAGGACAAACTGGACGGCCTCACCATCTACAAGGCGGTGGGCTGCGACCAGTGCAACAACGGCTACAAGGGCCGTGTCGGCATCTATCAGGTGATGCCCATCTCCGAGGAGATGGGCAAGCTAATCATGACCGGTGCCAATGCCATCGACCTGGCCGAGCAGGCACAAAAGGAAGGCATTCCCGACTTGCGCCAGTCCGGCATCAAGAAATGCATGGACGGTGTCACCAGCCTGGAAGAAATTAACCGCGTGACCAAGGATTAAACATGGCCGAGAAAACCCAGAAGATGGAGTACTTCTCCTGGTCGGGGACGGACCGCAAGGGACAGAAGGCCAGTGGCGAACTGTCAGCGGGCAATCTCACCCTGGCCAAGGCGGAGCTACGCCGACAGGGTATTAACGCCAAGAAGATCGTCAAGAAAAAGCCCAAAAGAAACGTTGGGGGCAAGATCGTTCCCAAGGATATCGCGGTCTTCAGCCGACAGATGGCCACCATGATGTCCTCCGGCGTCCCCCTCGTTCAATCCTTTGAGATCATCGGCCGCGGACACGACAACCCCGCCATGCGTGATCTGGTCGGCGCGATTCGCGCTGACGTCGAAGGTGGCAGCAACCTTGCCGACTCTCTGGCTAAACACCCTAAGTACTTCGATCCCCTCACCTGCAACCTGGTCCATGCGGGTGAGCAGGCGGGTATCCTCGAGAGCATACTTGACCGTATCGCCACCTACAAGGAGAAGACCGAGGCGATCAAGTCCAAGGTGAAAAAGGCCATGTTCTACCCCACCGCGGTCATGGTCGTCGCCTTTATCATCACCGCTATCCTACTCATTTACGTCATTCCACAGTTCCAAGCCCTGTTCGAGAGCTTCGGTGGCAATCTGCCCGCGCTGACGCTGATGGTCATCGGCATGTCCGAGGTGTTTCAGGAGTACTGGTATGCCATCTTCGGCACCATAGGTGGTCTCGTTTATGCCTTCATCAACGCGAAAAAGAATTCACAGGCCTTCCGCGATTTTCTGGATCGACTTAGCCTGAAAATCCCGGTCATCGGCCCCATTCTTGAGAAAGCGGCACTGGCCCGCTTCGCCCGTACTCTCTCCACCATGTTCGCCGCCGGTGTACCGCTGGTGGAGGCGATGGACTCGGTCGCCGGAGCCGTCGGCAACGTGATCTTCCGCGAGGCGGTGTTGAAGATGCGTGATGACGTCGCCACCGGTACCTCGATGACCGCCTCCATGAACATGACCGGCGTCTTCCCGAATATGATGGTGCAGATGGCCTCCATCGGTGAGGAGGCGGGCTCCATCGATACCATGCTCAGCAAGGTCGCCGATTTCTACGAAGAGGAGGTCGACAACATGGTCGACGCCCTCTCCAGCCTGATGGAGCCGCTGATCATGGCGGTACTTGGCGTCCTCATCGGCGGCATGGTGGTGGCCATGTACCTGCCCATCTTCAAAATGGGTTCGGTGGTTTAAGAAAGCGTATACATGGAACTCATTGAACTGCTCGCGGGCAATGCCTCCGCCTTCATCGCCGTCGCCCTGATCCTCGGTCTGCTCATCGGCAGCTTCCTCAACGTGGTCATCCACCGCCTGCCGCTGATGATGGAGCGGGAGTGGCGCGAGCAGTGCGCGGAACTGGATGAGCGAGAGGCGCCCGAGGCGCCAGCCTTCAACCTCGTCACCCCGCGCTCGCGCTGCCCCCACTGCGGCCACGCCATCGGCGCGCTGGAGAACGTCCCGCTCATCTCCTACCTGATTCAACGTGGGCGCTGTCGCGGCTGCGGCGAGCCCATCTCCATGCGCTACCCAATCATCGAGCTCTGCGCCGGGCTGCTCGCAGCCCTGGCCGCCTGGCACTTCGGCTGGGGCTGGGCCGCCGCCGGGGCAATGCTCTTCGCCTGGGCGCTGCTGGCGCTGACCATGATCGACGTGGACCACCAACTGCTGCCGGACGACATCACCCTGCCGCTGCTCTGGCTCGGTCTACTCTTCAACCTATTTGGCGTCTTTACCGACCTGGAGTCGGCGGTGATCGGCGCGATGGCCGGTTACATGACCCTGTGGCTGGTGTTCCAGGGCTTCAAGCTGCTCACCGGCAAGGAGGGGATGGGCTTCGGCGACTTCAAGCTGCTGGCGGTGTGCGGTGCCTGGATGGGCTGGAAAATGCTGCCGGTGGTGGTGCTGCTCTCCTCCGTCGTCGGCGCCGTGTTCGGCATCCTGATGATCCTGCTGCGCAACCACGCCCCCTCCAAGCCCATTCCCTTCGGTCCCTACCTGGCCGGGGCCGGTCTCATCGCCCTCTATCTGGGTGATCGCCTCATCCAGGCCTATCTCGACTGGGCGATGCCCGCCAACGCCTTCTAGCAAAGGCATGCTGCGCATCGGCCTGACCGGCGGAATCGGCTGTGGCAAGAGCCTCGCCGCCACGCTCTTCGCCGAACGAGGCATAGCCGTCATCGACGCCGACGTCGCCGCCCGCCGGGTGGTCGAACC
>JBFFSW010000288.1:0-2701 GCA_041572195.1 Thiohalomonadaceae bacterium
CCTGTTCGTCCATCATCGCGCTCCTTACAGACCGGCCACATCGGAGTGGCTGCCGACCAGCTCGGTGGCGATCGCCAGCTTGCCGTCGGCGTCGTCCTTCATCTTCGACAGGCTGGGAAAGCCAAAGCGGTGCACGTCGCGCAGCGAGCGGTCCAGCACCACCAGCTTGCCGACGGTGATCAGCACCCGGCCGAAACCCTCGTGGGTGAGGTTGAGCAGCGGCACCGCCATCTTTCCGCACTCCTTCTCCAGCAGCACGGCGATGGCGTTGTAGAAGGCCTTGATGCGAGCGACGATGATCTCGTCCGGGTCACCGATCACCGGGATCGCCTTGCGCCGCTCCTTGGTCAGCACGAAGGGGTCGAGCAGTTCCGCGTCGCTCATCCCCTCGTAGCTGCCGTAGCTATCCAGGGCGCGCACCTGGCGCGCCATCTCGATGATGAAATCCGATGTCAGGATCGGATCGTTGGGGTCGACCACCAGTTCACTCATGCCTTTCTCCTCGTAACGTTCATTCGTCCCAGCCCTCGTCTTCCATCGCATCGAAGCGCTCGGGGGATTTTTTTTCGTCCGCCGCCAGGGCACGCGCCAGCCAACCGGAGCCCAGGCCCGCCTCGGCCTCGCGCAACTCCAGCTGCAACTGCTCAAGCAGGCCGGAGAGCGGCGTGCCGGGGGACACCTTCATCGGCTGAATGCCCAGGGCCAGCAACTGGCGCACCGCAGAGGGGCCGACCGCCTGGCTGTAGACCGCCACGCACCCCTCCAGCAGGCTGAATTTCTCCAGCAGCTTGTTCTCGTTGCCATCCTCGGCCAGCTCACCGAACTCGGCCACCTGTTCCAGTTCCTGGCTGTCGCTGCCGATGCGATAGATGGCGAAGCGCTCGGCGGAGCCGAAGTGCTGGTCCACCCGCTTGAGGTCGCTGCTGGAGAAGGCGACGCGAATGCTGCGTCCCGGCTCCACCTCAGTGGCTAACACGCGCAGCTGTCTCTGTACGGCCATCGGCCGACTCCTCGCCCCGGAAGATGGAGCGGTGTGGGGTGATTTCGTGTTTGTGCTGCTCGGCCAGGATCAGATTACCCAGCTCGAAGAGCAGCTCGCGGCCACCGTCGTAACCGATGTGCTGGCGGCGGAAGCCACCGAGGCGGTCGAACTGCGGGAAGCCGTAGCGCAGCAGCGGGATGTCCAGGCGCCCGGCGATCTGCGCCAGGTGGGAGTTGCCGATCAGCAGCTCGGCGTCCGCCTCGGCGGCCATCTTCTCCAGGTCCTCCAGGTCGCCGATCTTCACCTGTTCCAGCAGCAGTTTTTCCAGCGCGGGACCACGGCTGGGGGTGACCGCGGCCACCACCTCGGCGCCCATGCCCTGGAGGAACTCGCTCAGCGCCAGCAGGTCGTCGGGCTCGGCGGCCAGGGCGACGCGCCGCTGGCCGAGCATGAAGTGGCTGTCGACCATGGCGTCCTGCAACTGGTAGCGGCGACGCTCGATGCGCGGCGGCACCTCGCGAGCGCTCAGCTCCGCCAGCCAGCTCACCAGCCGATCGTTGTTCTCCTGCCCCAGCAGGTGGTCGAGGCGCAGCTCCGGCACCCCGGTGCGAACGTGCAGCAGCTCGCCCGCCTTGGCCATCGACGGACCAACCACCAGGGTGGCGAGGGCATCGCCCAGGTGGGCGATCTCCTCGACGGCGGTGCCGCCGATGGTGAGCGGGCTGAAGTCACTCTCGTCCAGGTGGCCGTCCAGCGAGTCGCCCAGCTCCGGCAGCAGCACCGGGCGCAGCTCGAAGGCCTCGATCAACTCCTTCAACGCCTCCTGGTCGCCGGGGTTGAGGCCGGGGCCGACCAACACGTTGATCTGGCGGCGGCGACGGCCCGGCTCGCCGGTAGAGACCAAGGTTTCGATCATCGCCTCCACCGCGCGGGCGTAGCCGGACTCCAGGCCGCCGACGTAATCGGGGGCGTTGACCGGTACCACGGCGGTGTCGGCGAACTCCGGGTGGGTCTGACGGAATTCGTTGACCGAGCGGCGGATGTCGGCGCCCTGGGTTTCTGAAAGCCCCGTGGTCACCAGGCCGATCACCGCCGGGGCGCTCTTTTCGGAGAGCACCCTCAACCCCTCGATGACGTTGTCGTCGGCGCCCATCACCGTGGCGATCTGATCCATCGCCGTGGTCTGCAAGGGGATGGGCTCGCGGAAGTGGCGCACGCACATCACCTTGGCGAAGGCGGTGCAGCCCTGCGAGCCGTGCAGCATGGGAATGGAACGATTCAGGCCGAGGAAGGCCAGGGTCGCCCCCAGCGGCGCGCTGCTCTTCAGCGGCATCACCGACAGCGCCTTCTTGCGTTTAATGATCTCGCTCATCGTCTATCCCCTCTTCCACGGCGGCGGCGTGCGCACCGAGCGCCAGACCGGACTTTCGATGCTCAACGTCAGCTGACGGGCCAGCTCCAGCATCCCCTCATAACCGGCGTAACCGAACTCACGCTCCTGGTTGATATCGAGGAAGGGGATGCGCGCCTTGAGCGCGGTGTAGAGGGTGCGGCCACCGGCGATCAACACATCCACGTTCTGCTCGTGGACCATGTCGATCAGCGCCCGAGGCCCGCCCTCGTCGATCATTTGCACCTCATCGCCCATCAGCTCACGGATGCGCGCCTTGTCCTCCTCGGTGGACTTCTTGGTGCCGGTGGCGACCACCTGCATGCCCA
>JBFFSW010000289.1:0-2697 GCA_041572195.1 Thiohalomonadaceae bacterium
AGGAACCCTCGTACTCCAGCTCCGCGTGGGTGACGCGGGCGCGGTGTAGCTTGGCTTTGAGCATGGTGCACTGCATGATTCGGCGTTACCTCATAATAACAAGCGGCGTATTATCCGTGATTTGTCCCGCCGGTTCAATCAGCGGGCCTCGAGCCGAACGGCAATCTAGATAGTAATCAACAGGTTATCAATAAGGCGGGCACGCCCGAGGAAGGCCGCGGCAAGCAGGATGAGGGCCGTATCGCCCTCCTCCACCTCGCCCAGGTCATCGGCGCGGCGCAGCTCCAGGTAGTCCACCTCGAAGCCCACCAGCTCCAGCATCGCCCGGCCGTCCTCCAGCAGTTCGGCGTAGTCTCGCTCGCCGGAGTCGATGCGCGCGCCCAGTTCCAGCAGGGTGCGGCGCAGGCCGGGGGCAATGTGACGCTCATCGGCGGTGAGGTAGCCGTTGCGCGAGCTCATCGCCAGGCCGTCGGCCTCGCGCACGGTGGGCACGCCGATGAGTTCGATGGGCATGTTGAGGTCGGCGGTCATGCGCCGCAGCACCGCCAGCTGCTGGTAGTCCTTCTCGCCGAACAGGGCCAATTCCGGCTGCACGATGTTGAAGAGCTTGGCCACCACGGTGGTGACGCCGCGGAAGTGGCCGGGACGGGAGGCGCCGCAGAGGGTGTCGGTGAGCGCGGCGGGGGCATCGACGATGGTCTGCGCCTGGCGGCCGTTGGGGTAGAGCTCCGCCTCCTCGGGGCGGAACAGCAGCTCCACCCCCTCGGCCTCCAGCGCGGCGGCATCCTCTTCGGGGGTGTGGGGGTAGGCGTCCAGGTCCTCGTTGGCGCCGAACTGCAGCGGATTGACGAAGATGCTCACCACCACCCGCTCGGCATGCCTCTTCGCCTCGCGAACCAGCTGGATATGCCCGGCATGCAGGTTGCCCATGGTCGGCACGAAGGCAACCTTCTCACCGGCACGCAACCACTCGGCGCGCAGGGCGCGCAGCTCGGCGATGCTCTGAACGATCCGCATTTAGTTGAAGCCGTGCTCCGGGCCGGGGAAGGCGCCGGACTTGACCGCGGCGACATAGGCCTGGAGGGCGGCATCGATGTTGCCACTATCGGCGAGGAAGTTACGGGCGAACTTGGGCACGTTGCCGGGGGTGATGCCGAGCATGTCGTAGAGCACCAGCACCTGGCCGTCGGTGTCGGGACCGGCGCCAATACCGATCACCGGGATGGAGACAGCGCGGCTCACCTCGGCGGCCAGACGCGAGGGCACACACTCCAGCACCAGCATTTCGGCCCCGGCCTGCTCCAGCGCGGCGGCGTCGCGGATGATCGCCTCGGCGGCGGCCTCATTGCGCCCCTGCACCTTGTAGCCACCGAGCTTGTGCACCGCCTGCGGTTGCAGGCCGAGGTGGGCGCAGACCGGCACGCTGCGACCGCTGAGCAGGCGCACGATCTCCACCTGCGCCGCGCCCCCCTCCAGCTTGACCATTTGCGCCCCCCCCTCCTTCATCAGCCGCGCGGCATTGGCCAGGGCCGACTCGGCGGTGGCATCGCCCAGGAAGGGCATGTCGGCGATGACGAAGGCATTGGGGGCGCCGCGCACCACCGCGCGGCTGTGATAGACGATGTCATCGACGCTTACCGCCAGGGTGGTCTCGCCCCCCTGCACCACCATCCCCAGCGAGTCGCCGACCAGGATCACCTCCACCCCAGCGGCCTCGACCCGGCGGGCGAAGCTGGCGTCGTAGGCGGTCAGCACGGCGATCTTCTCGCCGTCAGCCTTCATCTTGCGCAGTGTGCTCAGACTAATCTTCATACGTTCAGCGGCATCGGGTTGAAGTAGTGGCGCCCGCTGTGGACGTCGCGGATACGCTCCAACAATAACAGGTAATCCTCGTCGCTGTCGGCCAGGTCGATCTCCTCGGCGTTGACGATCAGCAGCGGTGAGGCGTTGTAGTTGTAGAAGAAGTGGGCGTAGCGGTCCACCAGGCGTTGCAGATAGGCCTCGCTGACGTACTCCTCACCGGCACGGGCGCGGCGGGCGATGCGCTCCATCAGCACCGACACCGGCGCCTGCAGATAGATCACCAGGTCGGCGCGCGGCGCGTCCAGGGTCACCAGGTCATAGGCCTGTTCGTAGAGGCGCAGCTCGTCCTCGTCCAGGGTCAGCTCGGCGAACAGGCGGTCCTTCTCCATCATGAAGTCGGCCACCCGCACCGGCTCGAACAGGTCGCGCTGGCGCAGCTGCTGGTACTGGCGGGCGCGCTGGAAGAGGAAGAACATCTGGGTGGAGAGGGCGGCCGAGCGCGGGTCCTGATAGAAGCGCTCCAGGAAGGGGTTCTCCTCCGCCCCCTCCAGCAGCAGGTCGCTGCCGAAGGTCTTGGCCAGACGCCGCGCCAGGGTGGTCTTGCCCACGCCGATGGGGCCTTCAACGACGATAAAACGGGGTTCGGACACGGGCGCTTGGACTCCAGCAATCAGCGTTCAAAACAGGCTGCGGAGGATACCATGGGAGGGGCCTCGGCGCGCGCCTATTCCAGCGGCTCCAACCCCTCGTCCGAACAGGCCGCCAGCAGGGTGCCCAGCTCCCGCCCGTCGGGCAGAACAAGGTCGGGGGCCAGCTCGGCCAGGGGGTAGAGAACGAAGTTGCGCTCGGCCATGCCCGGGTGAGGCACGCTGAGCCTCTCATCGGCAATCACCT
>JBFFSW010000290.1:0-2680 GCA_041572195.1 Thiohalomonadaceae bacterium
GACGAGAGCAAGGACTGTGGGGTGATCTTCACCCGCCCCGAGGCCGGCTTCGTTGGCCTCTCCCTGGAGCAGGCCAAGGCCCGCGGCATCGATGCTGCCGAGGTGAAGGTGCCGCTCAGTATCGACGCCAAGGCCATGCTCAGCGGCGAGCGCCACGGCCTCATCAAGCTGGTGGCAGATAAGGCCGAGCACACCGTTATCGGCGTGCACCTGCTGGCCGACCATGCCGATACCCTGATTGGCGAGGCGGTGATGATGGTCAGTGCCGGCATGAAGCTGGAACAGGTCGCCGAGGCCATCCACCCCCACCCCACCCAGACCGAGATCTTCGGTGACCTGGCCCGCCGGCTGCTCTCAAGGCTGAGGCGTACGAGAAAGCAGAATTAGGCCTCAGTTTCCCTCCCCCCTCGAATCATCTACAGTGAGAAGGTCGATGACGGAACAGGGGGGAGTTTGATGGACGATTTCTTCACCCACGCCGATGAGCTCGGTCCGTTCAAGGTGATCCAGGTGCAGGAGCCCTCCTGCGGCCTTCGAGCGGTGCTGGTGGTGGACAACGTCGCCTGTGGGCCCTCCATCGGCGGTATCCGCATGGCTCCCGACGTCACCACCGCCGAGTGCGCGCGCCTTGCCCGGGCGATGACTTTCAAGAACGCCGCCGCGGGGTTGCCCCACGGCGGTGGCAAGATCGTCATCCAGGGTGACCCGAAGATGGACAAGGCCAATAAGCAACACCTGCTGCGGGCAATGGCCTCGGCGCTGCGCAACGAGGAGTCCTACATCTTCGCTCCCGACATGGGTACCGACGAGGAGTGTATGGCTTGGATCCGCGATGAGGTGGAGCGGGTGGTGGCCCTGCCGCGCGAGCTGGGGGGCATCCCCCTGGATGAGATCGGCGCCACCGGCTGGGGCCTCTCCCATGTGGTCGAGGTGGCGCTCACCTACTGTGACTTCCCGCTGGAGGGGGCGCGCTTCGTGGTCCAGGGCTTTGGTGCCGTGGGCAGGAACGTAGCGCGCTTTCTTGCAAAAAAGGGGGCAATCCTGGTGGCGGTGGCCGACTCGGAGGGGGCAATCCACAACCCGCAGGGGCTGGATGTCGATGCCCTGCTGGCCCTTAAGGAGGAGGGGCGCCGCGTCACCGACTACGAGGATGCCGCCAGGATGGAGAGCGACGGTGTCATTGATGTCGAGTGCGACATCTGGATCCCTGCAGCCCGTCCCGACGTGATTCACGAGGACAACGTCCACCGCCTTAATACCAAGCTGGTGGTGCAGGGGGCCAACATCCCCTTCACTCTGGGCGCGGAGAAGGCGCTGGCAGAGCGCGGCGTCCTCTACGTGCCCGACTTCATTGCCAACGCCGGAGGGGTGATCTGCGCGGCTATGGAGTACCACGGCGCCTCCGAGTCGGCGGCGTTGCAGGCCATCGAGGAGAAGCTGCGGCGCAATACCGAGCAGGTGCTGAAGATGGCCAAGCGTGAGCAGTGCCTGCCGCGCGATGCCTCGCAGAAGATGGCGCGCGAGCGGGTGGAGAAGGTGATGGGCTTCCGCCGCTTCAACCTCTTCTCCATGGGACCGAACTGGGTCTAGCGGTATGTACCGTATCCGCTTCCACGGTCGCGGCGGTCAGGGGATGAAGACCGCCAGTCGCATCCTCGGCAGCGCCTTCTTCCTCAATGGCTACGAGGTGCAGGACGCGCCGCGCTACGGCGCGGAGCGTCGCGGTGCGCCCATTTTCGCCTTCGTGCGAGCCGACCGCGCGCCCATCAACGAGCGCGGTATCATCACCCGCCCCGATCTCATCATCGTCGCCGACGACACCCTGGTGGGGCTGCCCGCCGCCGGGGTCCTGGCCGGGGCCGACGCCCACACTCTGATGCTGATCAACAGCCACACGCCGGTGGATGAGTGGCGCGGGCGGCTCAACTTCCCCGGCAGTATCGTCGTCCTGCCCGCAATTGATGAGAGCGCCGACCGCGCCGAGATGCCCTTCGTCGGCGCCCTCTGCGCCGGGGCCGCCGCCGCCCTCTGCGGCCTGTCGCGCGAGCGCATCGACGCAGCCCTGGAGCAGGAGCTGGGTCATCTGGGCACCGATATTCTGAAGAAGAACCGCCGGCGTGCCCTGCACGCCTACGATGTGATGGCCGCCTCGGATCATCGCGTCGGCGAGGGTACGTCGGAGTCGGCTGAAGGCTTCACCCCCCCCGAATGGCTGGAGCTCCCCTTCGAGGGGGCGCGCATCTCCGCGCCGGTGATCCACGCCGCCGACAACACCGCCGCGCTGAAGACCGGCGCCTGGCGCACCATGCGACCGGTGATCGACTACGAGCGCTGCAACAACTGCTGGTGGGTGTGCAGCACCTACTGCCCGGACGGCGCCATCGCCGTGGAGGAGGGGAGGCCGGTGATCGACTACGACCACTGCAAGGGCTGCCTGGTGTGCGTTGCCCAGTGCCCGCCGCACGCCATCGAGGCGGTCGCCGAGCACGCTGCCCAGAAGCGTGATCTGGAGGAGGGGAAATGAGCCGACGACTGATGACCGGCAACGGTGCCGCCGCCTGGGGCGCGCGGCTGGCGGGGGCGGAGTACATCCCCGCCTTTCCCATCACCCCGCAGACCGAGATCATCGAGACCCTGGCCGCCTGGATCGACCGCGGCGAGATGCCAGGGCGCATGACTA
>JBFFSW010000291.1:0-2666 GCA_041572195.1 Thiohalomonadaceae bacterium
GCGGCGCCGACGGCGTCGGCGTTGAACTGCCCCTTGCCATGCAGCTGATCCAGCAGCGCCTCGAACTCCTCCTCGGTGATCTCATCGCTGTCGGAGGCGGCGGGCGCGGCCGGGGCGGCGGGTGCCGCCGGGGCCTCGACGACCGGCTCGGGTTCGGGCACAGGGGCGGCCGCGGGCGCGGCGCCATCCGGATGGTTCATGGCGCTAAGTGCCTGCAGCAGCTCCGGGCTGGCGCTCTCCGGCTCCTCCAGGGCACGCAGGCTGTCGAACTGGGCGTTGAGGACATCGAGCACCTGCAGGAAGGTGTCCATCATGTCCTGGGTGAGGCTCTTCTCACCGTTACGCAGCAGGTTGAAGATATCCTCGGTGGTGTGACACACCTCTACCAGCGCGTTGAGATTGAGGAAGCCCGCGCCGCCCTTGATGGTGTGAAAGCCACGGAACACCGCGTTGAGCAGGTCGCTGTCATCGGCGCGGTGCTCCAGCTCCACCAACTGTTCGTTGAGCTGTTCGAGGATCTCGCTGGCCTCTACCAGAAAGTCCTGTAGGATCTCGTCGTCTGCGTCCAAAGCCATGGTGTCTTTCCTCAGAAGCCGAGGCTGGAGAGCAGGTCGTCCACCTCATCCTGGCCGGAGACGACACCTTCGGTGTCGAGGCCGGGGATGGAGGGGCCGGTGCCCTTGATTCGGTCTTCGTGCGTCTCTTCCAGTTGTTCTTTTTTGTCCTGCGGCATCAACTTCGCGCCGGAGATGCGAATCAGATCGACCAGCGAGCCCTCCAGCTCATCCACGAGGCTAATCACGCGGGTGATCACCTGACCGGTCAGGTCCTGGAAGTCCTGGGCCATGATCACGTCGTTGAGGTTATCGCGCATAATGCCGCTGTCCTCGCCGACCCGGCCGAGAAAGTCGCCCAGGCGGGCGCTGAGCTCTCGGAACTCCTCTGCGGAGAGCTCCTTGCGGGTGAAGCGCGCCCACTGTTCATTGAGTTCGTCGGCGCCGTTCTTCATCCCTTCACACAGTGGAATGGAGGCCTCGGCGGCGTTCAGACTACGGTCGGCTGACTGCTGGGTCATCTCGATGACGTAGCGCAGGCGCTCCTTGGCGTCGGGGAAGTCCTGCTCGGCGATATTGGCGATGCGCGAGTCGAGGCGGAAGGTGTTGAGGGCCTCGTGGAACTGGCGGGTCAGCTTGCCCAGCTCCTGAAACAGGCTACTCTCACGCTGTTTGGTGATCTCATCGAGCAGGCGGTCGGCCTCGCTCTCGTTGCCGCCCTCGACGTGGGAGGCCAACTCACGGATCTTCTCCGCGTAGTCCTGGCTCATGGCGCTGGTGTCGTCGCTCATAACAAATACCTTTGCAAGTGATTCGAACGGAAGCTTAAGAAAGGGGTTACCCCTACTTGCCCATACGTTCGAATATCTTGTCGAGCTTCTCCTTGAGGGTGGCGGCGGTGAAGGGCTTGACGATGTAGCCGTTCACGCCCGCCTGCGCGGCCTCGATGATCTGCTCCTTCTTCTGCTCGGCGGTCACCATCAGCACCGGCAGGTGGGCCAGCTCGGGGTCGGCACGTACCGCCTTGAGCAGGTCGATACCCTGCATCCCCGGCATGTTCCAGTCGGTGACCAACAGTTCAAAGTTACCGCTCTTGAGCTTCGGCAGCGCGGTCAAACCGTCGTCGGCCTCATCGGTGTTGGTGAAGCCGAGGTCACGCAGAAGATTCTTAACGATGCGTCGCATCGTGGAGAAATCGTCCACAATGAGGATCTTGATGTTCTTGTCCAAGGCAAACTCCTGTCACGTCGGTTGCCAATTGCCTTCATTTGGACCGCTTAGCGGCCACTCTCCTCTTTCCTGAACCCCTCGCGGGGCTCATGTCCCGCAAGAGTTTACCACGCCCGCGCCCGACTAGCTGTCAGCCAAATCACTACGCAGGCGGTTGAGTACCTTGCTGTGGATCTGGCAGACCCGCGATTCGCTGACGCCGAGCACCTGGCCAATCTCCTTGAGGTTCAGTTCCTCATCATAATACAGGGACATGACCAGGCGTTCACGTTCCGGAAGCCCATTGATGGCCTCCACCAGCGCCTGACGGCGACCCAGCTGCGCCAGCCCCTCGGCGGGGCCGGGTCCGGCGTCGGCCAGGCGCTCCAGCAGGGAGCCCTCGTCCTCACCGCCCTCATCAAAGCTGATGACGCGGTGGGCGCAGGAGTCGGCCAGCATGCGGTGGTACTCATCCAGCTCCAGCCCCATCTCCGCGGCCACCTCGTGATCGTGGGCCTCGCGCCCCAGGCGGTTCTCCACCGCGCGGGTCGCCTCGGAGAGTTCGCGCGACTTGCGGTGCACCGAGCGCGGCGCCCAGTCCTGGCGGCGCACCTCATCAAGCATGGCGCCGCGGATGCGGATGCCGACGAAGGTCTCGAAGCTGGCGCCGCCCTCGCTGTCGAAGTTGGCCGCTGCCTCCAGCAGGCCGAGCATGCCGGCCTGCATCAGGTCGTCCAGGGCCACGCTGTCGGGCAGTCGTCCCTTCAGGTGATAGGCGATGCGTTTGACCAGCGGGCCGTAGTTCTCTACCAAATCATTGGCGTTATCGGCCGCGGGACGCGGATGATGAATCGGGGCCTCCACTTCGAAGACCTCCTGGCGCATGGCTACACTCATGACCAC
>JBFFSW010000292.1:0-2663 GCA_041572195.1 Thiohalomonadaceae bacterium
ACCCTGGTGGCCTACCGCGACCAACTGGACCAGGAGATGCACATGGCCCTGGTCAAGGGCGAGGTGGGCGGCGACAAGGCCACCCTGGTGCGGGTGCACCTGCAGCACGACCTGCACGACCTGTTCGGCAACCGCCGTGGTGGCGGCTGGCCGCTGGGCGACGCCCTGGAGCGGATCAGCGCCGAGGGCTCCGGCGTTGCCGTCATCCTGCGCCAGCAGGAGAGCAGCGACAGCCTGCTGCGCCAGGTGCTGGAGTACCAGCTGGAGGACCAGGGCGGCAGCGGCGCCAAGCTCGACAAGCCCAAGAACGGCGATGACCTGCGCACCTACGGCATCGGCGCGCAGATCCTCCTCGACCTGGGCATCAAACACATGCGGGTGATGAGCGCGCCGCGCAAGATTCACGCCCTTTCCGGTTTCGGCCTCGATGTGGTCGAATACGTCAGCGAATAACGGAATTCACAAGAAGGAAATCATCATGGCCGAATACAACAGCTTCGAAGGCAACTTCTCCGTCAACGGCGCCCGCTTCGGTATCGTCGTCGGCCGCTTCAACAGCTTCGTGGTCGAGAGCCTGGTCGAGGGCGCGGTGGATACCATCGTCCGCCACGGTGGCGATGTCACCAATATCGACGTGGCCCGCGTGCCCGGCGCCTATGAGATCCCGCTGGCAGCCCAGCGCATGGCCAAGAGCGGCAAGTACGACGCCATCATCGCCCTCGGCGCGGTGATCCGCGGCGGCACCCCGCACTTCGACTACGTCGCCGGTGAGTGCAGCAAGGGTCTGGCCCAGGTGATGCTGCAGTTCGACACCATCGTCAGCAACGGCGTGCTCACCACCGACACCATCGAGCAGGCCATCGAGCGCTCCGGCACCAAGGCGGGCAACAAGGGCGCCGAGGCGGCCATGGCCGCCATCGAGATGGTCAACCTGCTGCCCACCCTGGAGTCTTAATGAGCCGTGCACGCAGCAAGGCCCGCGAGCGGGCCGTCCAGGCGATCTACCAGTGGCAGGTGACCGGCCAGTCGCTCTCGGATATCGAGCAGCAGTTCACCGAGGACCAGGACATGTCCAAGGTGAAGATGGAGTACTTCCAGGAGCTGCTACACGAGGTGCCCGCCCAGCTCAAGGCCATCGACGCGGCCCTGGCCGAGCTGGTGGACCGCCCGCTGGAGCAGGTGGACCCGGTGGAGCGGGCCATCCTGCGTATCGGCACCTATGAGCTGCAGGCGCGTCAGGACATCCCCTACCGGGTGGTGATCAACGAGTCGGTGGAGCTGGCCAAGAGCTTCGGCTCCGAGCAGGGGCACAAGTACATCAACGGCATCCTCGACAAGCTGGCGAAGAAGCTGCGCGCCATCGAAGTGCAGGCCCAGCGCGCCCCCTGAGGCTCCCATGGCCTCCGAATTCTCCCTCATCGAGCAGTACTTCCAGCGCGATACCCGTCGCGCCGATGTCGCCTTGGGCATCGGTGACGACGCCGCCCTGCTGCGCCCCCCCGAGGGCCAGCTGCTGGCCGCCGCCGTCGACACCCTGCTCATCGGTGTGCACTTCCCTGATGGCACCCGACCCGCTGACTTGGGCTGGAAGGCCCTGGCGGTCAATCTCAGCGACCTGGCCGCCATGGGCGCCGAGCCCGCCTGGGCCACCCTCTCCCTGAGCATGCCCGCCTACAGCGAGCGCTGGCTCAAGGAGTTCGCCGAGGGCTTCTTCGAGCTGGCCGACGGGGTAGGCATCGAACTGGTGGGTGGCGACACCGTCAAGGGGCCGCTGGCGGTCACCGTACAGGTGCACGGTTTCGTCCCCGAGGGGCAGGCCCTGAGCCGCTCCGACGCCCGCCCCGGCGATGCCATCTACGTCAGTGGCTCGCTGGGTGACGCCGCCTGGGGGCTGAAACAGGCCCTGGAGCAGGAGATCCCGCGCAACGTCAACGAGTACTTCCTGCGCGAGCGGCTGGACAGGCCATCGCCCAGGCTGGCTCTGGGGAAAAAGCTGCGCGGTATCGCCTCAGCCTGCATCGACATCTCCGACGGCCTCGCCGCCGACCTTGGGCATATCATGCAGCGCAGCAACCTCGGTGCGGAGATCGAAACCACAAACCTGCCGCTCTCCGAGCAGCTGCGGGCGGTGTGTGATGACGAGGAGGGGAGGGCGCTGGCGCTGAACGGCGGCGATGATTACGAACTCTGCTTCACCATACCCCAGCCGCAGCAGGCCGTCTTCGAGGCCATCGTCGATGGCCTCGGCGTGGCGGTCACCCGTATCGGCGAGATGACAAACGAGGTGGGCGTGCTGCGGGTGGACGGCGAGGTCTACGAGGCCGAGGGCTACGACCACTTCCGCGATCCGGAATATCGGGACATCGGCCTGTGAAGCGCCGCCTGACCTTCGCCGACCTCTGGCGCCACCCGACCAATCTCCCCGCGCTCGGCTTCGGCTCCGGCCTCGCCCCCGTCGCCCCCGGTACCGTCGGCACCCTGGCTGCGGTGCCTATCTATTACTATCTACTCCAGCCGCTCGGTCTGGAGCTCTATCTGGCGGTCATTGCCGCCAGCTTCCTCATCGGCATCGGGTTCTGCGGCGCCGCCGCCAAGTCCATCGGCGTCCACGACCACGGCGGTATCGTCTGGGATGAGTTCGTCGGCCTGTGGATTGCCTGTAT
>JBFFSW010000293.1:0-2648 GCA_041572195.1 Thiohalomonadaceae bacterium
GGCTGCACGCCGACGATCTGGATCGCCTCGTTGACCTCCTTGAGGTAGCGCGAGGTGCCCATGATGGTGCCTGTGGTACCCATGGCGCTGACGAAGTGGGTGACGCGATGTTCGCTGTCGCGCCAGATCTCGGGACCAGTGGTCTCGTAGTGGGCCAGCGGGTTGTCCGGGTTGGCAAACTGGTCCAGCACCTTGCCCTTGCCCTCGGCCTGCATCTGTAGCGCCAGGTCGCGGGCCCCTTCCATGCTCGCCTCGCGGCTCACCAGCACCAGCTCGGCGCCGTAGGCGGCCATCGCCGCGCGCCGCTCCACGCTCATGTTCTCCGGCATGATCAGCACCATCTTGTAGCCCTTGATGGCGGCGGCCATCGCCAGGGCGATACCGGTGTTGCCGGAGGTGGCCTCGATCAGGGTATCGCCGGGCTTGATCTCGCCGCGCGCCTCGGCGTGCTGGATCATGGAGATGGCCGGGCGATCCTTGACCGAACCGGCCGGGTTGTTGCCCTCCAGCTTCACCAGGATCTGGTTGGAGGTCTCGCCAGGCAGCCGTTGCAGACGCACCAGCGGGGTGTTGCCGACAAAGGATTCGATGGTGGGAAAGCTCATGCTGGGATTCCGTGTTGCGGGGCGACCAGTATAAATGAAGCTTGCCTCCACTGGCGATTGGATTACACTTCTAGCAGTGTTTTCTGCCCCCTGTATGACAAGGAGAGTCTCATGACCACCATGACCATCATCGACCGTGACCTGGCGCTGGAGCGCGCCGGCAACAACCTCGACCTGGCCCGCGAGCTCTTCTCCATGCTGCTCAAGGAGCTGCCCGACTACCGCCAGACCATCCCCGAACTCTACGCCGCCGGTGAAATGAACACCCTGCTGGAGCGGGTGCACAAGCTCAACGGCGCCGCCACCTACTGTGGCGTGCCCGAGCTGAAGGCCGCCGCCGACGACTTCGAGGGGCGCCTCAAGCGCGGCGAGGATGAGTTCGAGGCCGATGTGGAGGGGCTGGTCGCGGCCATCGACCGGGTCAATGCCGCCGCCGAGAGCAACCCCCTATAATCCACATTTTCATATAGTTACATTGGTTATTTGACGTAACTTATCAATTAGCTAAACTAAAGGCCATGAGTCGACCTAACCTCATCCTGTTACTGCTCCTGTGTGCCCTGCCCCTGGCGGGGGCGCAGGCGGGCAATGTCACCGCCACCGGCATGCTCGGCGCCGCCGCCGGTGACGGCGCCGAGAAGGCCACCGAGCCGCGCACCCTACGCCTCACCAGCCGCTCGGTGGTCCGCTCCTCCCCCAATGGCCGTATCGTCGATATCTGGGACCCCGACGCCCTGCTCACCTCCCGCGCCGTACAGGGGGACTGGGTGCGCATCTCCGGCCACTTCCCCGACGACGGCCCCTGGCAGCCGCTGAGCGAGCCGCTGTGGGTCTCCCGCCACTACGTCGCCGAGATGCCCAAGCGCAGTCAACCCAAGCGCAACCGCCCCGAGGGGATCGACCGCTACATCGTGGTCGACAAATCCACCTTCGAACTCACGGTGTTCGAGAAGCGTGAGGGCTGGGAGAAGGAGCAGGAGATCCTCAGCACCACCGTCGCCCTGGGCATGGACCGCTGCCTGCCCAAGGAGAAGGGCGGACGCTGCTACTACACCGACCCCGGCGAATACCAGGTGCGCTGGAAGGTACACGACCCCGAAGGCATCGAGTGGTGCATCCCCAAGTTCATGGAGAAGGAGTACGCAAGCAGTGTCGCCGCTGGCAAACGCTGCTTCCGTGGCTCCATCGGCAGCCACGCCCTCAACATCGGCAAGAGCTACGCCATTCACGGCACCAGCAACCCCGCCAGCCTCGGTAAGCGCGCCTCCCACGGCTGCGTGAGAGCACGCAACGACGTGATGGAACGGATCTATGCGTTGATGGAGACCGGGGATAAGGTCTATATCGTCGATTAACGTCAGCATGAGCCGCGAAGGCATCACCACCCTCATCTACGGCGTCACCATCGAGGTGGCCATCCGCGACCTGCTCGGCGCCGGCACCGACGCCATCGTCAACCCCGCCAACTCCGGCCTCTCCCACGGCGGCGGCCTCGCCGCCGAGATCCTCGCCGCCGCCGGTCCCGCGCTAGAGGCCGAGAGCGAGGCCTATATCCGCGAACACGGCCCGCTCAAGGTCGGCTACGTCGCCGCCACCACCGCCGGGAATATGCAGCACAAGGGTGTTATCCACCTGGTCGGCCCCCGCCTCGGCGACGGCGATGAAGAGAACAAGATCGCCCGCGGCGTGATCCGCGCGCTCAAGCTATGCGATGAGAAAGGCTGGCGCTCCATCGCCTTCCCCACGATCAGCGCTGGGTTGTTCAGCGTGCCCGCCGAGGTGAGTGCGCGGGGGATGCGGGCGGGGATTCGGTACTACCTGAAAAACAGCGATGCGAGCGGGCTGGAGAGGATTCGGATCTGCTGTACGCAGGGGCATTATGGGGCGTTTGTGGGGGTGTTTGGGTAGTTGATAAATGTAGGGTGCAATAAGCAGAGCGCATTGCACCGAATGGTGCAAATCATGCGGCGCAATGCTCGTTGGTTATTGCGCCCTACGGGTTACGACTCTTAATTACCGCCGAAATCTCATCTTTATTCACAA
>JBFFSW010000294.1:0-2629 GCA_041572195.1 Thiohalomonadaceae bacterium
ATCTCCCCATCAGCCGCTTCTGGGAGCTGCTGGCGGGTGGCGTGCTGGCGCTGCACCACCATCACCGGGGCGCCGGGACATCCATGTCGAACGGGACGTCGACAGCGGCATCGGCCGTCGGTCTGCTACTGCTCGCCGCGCCGATGCTGCTGGCGACGAATAAAACCCCATTCCCCGGCTGGCTAGCGTTGCTGCCGGTCATCGGCGCATATCTGGTTATCTCCGCCGGGCCGCAGGCGGGGCCGAACCGCTGGCTGCTTTCGAACAGGGTGATTGTCTGGGTTGGACTGATCAGCTACCCGCTCTACCTGTGGCACTGGCCGGTTCTTTCGTTCTCGCTGATCAACGGTGTCGGCGATGAGGATGCCGCCGCGCGGCTGCTGCTGGTGCTGCTCAGCGTGGCGTTGGCATGGTTTACCACCCGCTGGGTGGAGCGACCGCTGCGTTTCGCGCAAAAGCCGCTGCTGGGACCGCATGCACTGGTGGCTGGTGTGTTTTTCATGGGGGTCTGTGGTTACACGGTGTACGACCAGGGGGGCTTTCGTGATCGGGGCTTCAATCATAACGTGAGCCAGACGGGCTATGCCTGGAATAAATGGTATCGCAACGGCCAGTGTTTCATCGAAACCCGCAAGGGCGTGGAGGCCTTCGCCCCGCATTGCGCGAGCCTGCACGCGGGCGATGGAGAGCGGCCGCGGGTGCTGCTGTGGGGCGACTCGCACGCGGCATCGCTGCTGCCCGGTCTGCGCGTCCAGGCGGCTCAGCTAGGCTTTGATATCGCCCAGTTCAACGCCAACGGTTGTCCCCCGGTAGTTGATTTTGTCGCGCGCAGGGACGAGCCACATTGCACTGCGATCAATGCCCATGTCATGGCCCGTATTGACGAGCTGCAGCCTGAGCTGGTTGTTATGGGTGGCTACTGGCATAACTACAGCGGCGACGGTGACTGGAATGCCCTCACACTGGCACAGATAGACGAGACGGTTCGCGCGATTACCTCACGCGGTATTCGTGTGGTGGTGATCGGTCAGCTACCCGTTGCTGATATTGCCCAGCCCAATATTGCCGCTCGGTTGTTTGTTCCCGGTGAGGTTAATCGCACCCGAAGCTATTTCAGTTCCTCTCAGTTCGAGGCCAGGGAATCCCTCGAGGCACGGGTACGCGCGGTCGGTGCCGAGTTTGCCGCGCCGGCGGATGTGCTCTGCAATGATGAGGGTTGCCTGCTGTCGGTCTCCGAAAACGAGTTCCAGCCCATTGCCTGGGACTATGGCCATCTGACCGACAAGGGCTCCATCATGCTAATTGAGGAGCTGGTGCGTCGAGGTGCGTTGGCGTTGCCCGCGGCAGGCGAAATTGGGCATGTAGGGCAGCTACGATGAGGGCGCCCCGTATGGTACCGGAGAGGGGGCTGTTCAGTGTCGGCGGGTGATTTGGGTATTTGGATGGGGGTGATCCTGGCGGGCGTGCCGGGACTAAATGTCTACCATGACTACGGCCTTTGGGCCGCTATCGGTACCTACTTTATCTCCATCTATCTTATCGGCATCCCCGCCGGATACCTCATCGCCCTCCTCTCGGGTAGAGGAAGATGAGCATCTCCCCGTTACTGACACTCTACCTGGCGATGAGCCTCCTCACCCTCGCCCTCTACGCCTGGGACAAGTCCGCCGCGCGGGCCGGGCGCCGCCGCATCCGCGAGCGCACCCTGCACCTGTTTGCCCTGGCGGGCGGCTGGCCGGGGGCGCTGCTGGGGCGGCGCTGGTTCCGCCACAAAACGCGCAAGCAGCCGTTTCGCACCCTCTTCTGGTTGAGCGTCGTGGCCAACATGGCCGTGGTCGGCTATCTGCTATGGTATGGAAAGGTCCCCGCATTAACTTAAGGAGTGAGCCATGGGCAAGAGCATCAGGGGCAGCGAGACGGAGAAGAACCTGCTGAAGGCCTTCGCCGGTGAGTCTCAGGCACGCAACCGCTACACCTATTACGCCGGGGTGGCGCGCAAGGAGGGGCTGGTGCAGATCGCCGAGATCTTCATGGAGACCGCCGAGCAGGAGAAGGAGCACGCCAAGCGCTTCTTCAAGTTCCTGGAGGGGGGCGACTTGGAGATCACCGAGAGCTATCCCGCCGGGCGCATCGGCACCACCCTGGAGAACCTCAGGCACGCCGCCGAGGGCGAGGAGCACGAGTGGGAGGAGATGTACCCGGCCTTCGCCGCCACCGCGCGCGAGGAGGGCTTCGCCGAGATCGCCGCGGCCTTCGACGCCATCTCCGTGGCCGAGAAGCAGCACGGCAAGCGCTATCGGGCCCTGGCCGATAACCTGGAGGCGGGCAGGGTCTTCCGCCGTAACGGCAAGGTGGTTTGGCGTTGCCGCAACTGCGGTTACCTGCACGAGGCCGAGGAGGCCCCGGAGATGTGTCCCGCCTGCCTGCACCCGCGCGCCCACTTCGAACTGTTGGGTGAGAACTGGTAGGCCTGTATCATTCAGCGGATGATAGCCCTACAGATATCCCCCGAGGCCAAATCCGCCTACTACGCCGACTACCTGAATGTCGCCCGTGCCGAGCTGAACCGGCTCTTCGGCATTGAGGCGGAGCTGATGCGTGTCGGACCGCTGGAGTTCTTCATCCTTGA
>JBFFSW010000295.1:0-2615 GCA_041572195.1 Thiohalomonadaceae bacterium
CGGGTGCTGCTGCTCAGGACCCTGGGGCTGGGGCTGGAGGGGTTCTACCGCTTCGACCCGCGCAACGCCTCGATCATCCGCCTGCGTGTGGATAGTGGCCGCCATGGCGAGGCCTATACCCAGCTGGTCTTCAACGGCCCGGATGTGTGATGCGCCCGCTGCTGCTGGCGATTAATTTCCTCACCACCCTGCCGCTGCCCGGCGGGGAGTGGAGCGCTGATCTTCAGCGCCGCTCGCTGGCCTGGTATCCGCTGGTCGGCGCGTTGCTGGGTTTGCCGCTGGCGGGTCTGGCGTGGTTGCAGCTGCCAGCCATGCCGTTGGCGGCGGTGATCCTTTTGCTCTGGGTTTTCCTCTCCGGCGCACTGCACCTGGATGGCCTGGCCGACAGCTTCGATGCCTGGCTGGGCGGTCATGGTGATCGCGAACGGACCCTGGCGATCATGAAGGACCCGGCCAGCGGCCCGGCGGGGGTGGCGGCGATGGTGCTGGTGCTGCTGCTGAAGTTCTCCGCCCTGGTGGTGCTGATCGAGGCGGGGGCGTGGGTGGCGCTGATCCTCGTTCCCGCGCTGGCCCGCGGCCTGCTCCCCTTCTGGTTCTCGCTGCTTCCCTACGTGCGCCCCGGTGGGCTGGGTGATGCCATGGCGGCTTATATGCCGACACCGCTGGTCTATCTCCAGGTGATGCCGCTGCTGGGCTGGCTCTATTTCTCTGGCGATGGTTGGGGTGGGGCGATCACCCTGGGGGCGCTGGTCCTGTTGTTCATCGGCTGGCGGCGCAGCTGCATGGCGCGCATCGGCGGCACCACTGGCGATACCGCAGGGGCGCTGGTGGAGATGGCCGAGGGGTGTTTGTTGTTAGGCGTGGCGATGTCGCTGTAACTCAGGTAGTTTCGGCGAAAACCAACCAACAACAGGGAGTCGTTATGCGCCGTTTTACCGCCCTTCTTCTCAGCCTTTTCCTTCTCGCCTCCGCCCCCAGCCTCTGGGCCGAGCCCGCCTCCGGCAGCTTCAGGGCCGACAAGAGCTGCCCGGCCTACGTCTCCAAGAACAAGAAAACCAATCCGGACAACAGCGCCGTCTCTTCCGGGCATGAGTATTCCGTGGTGGGGGTCAATCGCGGCGAGAATTACGATTGGGTGCAGCTGCGCATCGACTCCGCCGAGCCCAAGGTACGCTGGGTGTCGGCGAGCTGTGGCCGTGGCGAGATCCGCGTCAGCGCCTCCGGCGGCGGTGGTGAACGGAGATCCTGCAACACCCCCGGCGAGGCCGACAGCTACGTCTTCGCCGTCAGCTGGCAGCCCGCCTTCTGCGCCACCCATCAGGCCAAGCCCGAGTGCTCCGTGCACAACCCCAAAAGCTACCAGGCGGGCAACTTCACCCTGCACGGCCTGTGGCCCAATAAGTCGAGCTGCGGCACGAACTACGGCTTCTGCGGCGAGCAGAAAAAGGTCTCTGGCAGCTTCTGCAATTACCCGCCGCTGCAGCTGAGTGCGCGTGCGCGTAGCGATCTGGATATCGTCATGCCCAGCGCCAAGGCGGGCTCCTGTCTGCAACGCCACGAGTGGTACAAGCACGGCACCTGCCAGACCTCCTGGGATGAGAGTGGCTATTTCGAGGAGGCCATCGACCTGCTGCAGCACTTCAACGACGCGGGCATGGGGCCATTCATGCAGGCGCATGTGGGCGGCTCGGTGAAGGTGGCCGACTTCAACGCCGAGGTGGATGAGCATTTCGGCGAGGGGGCGCACAAGCGGATGAAGCTGATCTGCTCCGGCGGCATGCTCACCGACATCTACATGAACCTGCCGCTGGAGCTGGAGGGACACTCGCTGCGGGAGCTGCTGCAGGCGGGCGCGGCCAACGACGCGAACTCCAATTGCGGCGACAGCTTCAAGGTGCAGCCCATCGGCGGCTGAAACGCCGCTTGATCTGGGGGGGGATTGCCGCCACGATCCCCCCATGAACCAGAACACACCGAAGACTATCCACCGCCACGATTACACCCCCTACAGCCACGACGTCGAGTCGCTGGCGCTACGCTTCGAGCTGGACGAGGACCGCACCGTGGTCACCGCCACGCTGCGGCTGCGCGCGCGCACCGATGAGCGGCGCATCCGCCTCGACGGCAGCGATCAGGAGCTGCTGGAGGTGGCGGTGGATGGCCGGGTGCTTGAGCCCAGCGAGTATCGGCTCGATGAGGAGTCGCTGAGCCTGGAGCTGCCCGAGGCGTGCGAGCTGCGTATCACCAGCGCCTGCGAGCCCATCGCCAATACCGCCCTGGAGGGGCTCTACGTCTCCAGCGGCAACTTCTGCACCCAGTGCGAGGCGGAGGGCTTCCGCCGCATCACCTACTACCCCGACCGTCCCGACGTGCTCAGCGTCTTCACCACCACCATTGTCGGCGACAAAAAGAAATTCCCCCACCTGCTCAGCAACGGCAACCGCATCGAGACCGGTGAGCTGGAGGAGGGCAAACACTACGCCGTCTGGCACGACCCCTTCCCCAAGCCCTGCTACCTCTTCGCCCTGGTGGCCGGGGACCTGGCGCGGGTGAGCGACCGCTTCACCACGATGTCGGGGCGCGAGGTGGCCATCGAGTTCTACGTGCAGCACGGC
>JBFFSW010000296.1:0-2609 GCA_041572195.1 Thiohalomonadaceae bacterium
AACGTGGTCAGCCGACAGAAGTTCGAGCGCAGCTTCAAGGGCGATGAGGTCGTCGGCGAGGTGGATTTCATGCGCCGCGCGGTGCAGCTGCTGGTTCGCGACGCTGAGGGCAGCACCTTCATGGATAGCGAGAGCTACGAGCAGTTCGTCATCGCCGACGAGAGTCTGACCGAGGAGCTGCCCTACATCAGCGAGGGCCTGGAGGGGATGATGGCGCTGATCGCCGACGGCGTGCCGCTGGGCATCGACCTGCCCTCCTCGGTGGCTCTGGAGATCACCGAGTGCGCCCCGGGCATCAAGGGGGCCTCGGCCTCGGCGCGCACCAAACCCGCCCCCCACAGCACCGGACTGGTGGTGCAGGTGCCGGAGTATCTGGAGCCGGGTGAGGTGATCAAGGTCAACACCGAGACCGGCGAGTATATGTCGCGGGCCTGAGTGGAGGCGCTTAGGCGGCCGCCGATGTGGCGTGCTGGATGATCTCCACGACGATGCCAAGGGCGATATCCTGAGGATTCTTCGCCCCCTTGAAGGCTCCGGCGGGGGAGTGGATACGCGCCATCAATGTGTCGCTCACCCCTTGTTCTCGCAGGTAGTTCAGGGTCAGTCGGGCGCGGGTTCGGCTGGCGACCAGGGCTGCGTAGTCGAGCCGTGGGGAGAGGATGGAGAGCAGGGTCAGGTGGTCGTCCTTGTACTGCCCGGAGATGGCGGCGTAGAGAGGCCCCGACGTCTCGGCGGGCTGTGAGGTGATCGTCCAGCCGAGAAACTCGGCTAGCTCGATCAGGTGCTCGGTGATCCGTCCCGGCCCCAGAGGCAGCAGCGTGACGGTCGGCAAGACGGTAAGGTCATGGAGGTAGCCCCCTTCCCGCTCTTCACCGTAGCGGCCGCTACCGATGATATTGGTGAGGATGGCCAGCGCCCGCAAGCGTGCGTCGACGTTGATGGCCGCCATCTCGCCGCTGAACTCGAGGAGCACGTCGTCGGGGTTGAGGTGCTCGGGCTCACCGCGTCGTACCTGATAACCCAGCTGGCTTGCCAGCGTCTCCAACTCAGGCGGTTCGGATCCGGAAAGAAACAGCCGCGGCCGCGGAAACACCGGGTCGAAGTAGAGGCTAAGCGCGCCGCCGCAGGGCATGCCGTAGCCCAGCTCGTCGGCGTTCAGGTCCACCTCCACGGTTTTGGCGCCGCGCTCGCGCAGTACCGCCAGGGACTCCTGGCGGACCAGACTTTCGATGCAGCCGCCGCCGATCCAGCCCTCAAGGCAATCCCCGTTGTCATCGATGATCAGGCGAGATCCCACCCGTGCCGATGCCGAACCGTGGGTGGCGGTGACCGAGACGATGACCACCGGCCGCCCCACATCGGCCAGTTCGGAGACCCTACGCCAAACGTCCGACATGTGAATCCCTCCAGCGTTGCAGGTTGGACAGGTGCAGGTAGGCCTCCTCGTCGTCGATATCCAGCACCACCGCTTCGTCGTCGGTATCGATCACTCGCAGGCGCTCACGCTGCCGCTCGATCACCGCGCGCAGACCGTTGGCATCGGCGGGCACATCGCGCATCTGGCTTAACAGGTCGATGGGGAACAGCACCGGGTGGCCGCGCCGTCCGTTGAAGCGCGGGGCGATGATCTCGCCGCCACCGGCCTGGTCGATCAGTTGATTGATTAGCGCCGGTTCCAGCAGCGGCATATCGGCGGGGATGATCATCACCGCGTCACTGTCGCACGGGATGGCCCCCAGCCCGGCGATGATGCTCCCGGCCATGCCCCGCTGCCACTGCTCATGCACCACGATCTCCACCCCCGGCTCGCGCAGTCGCGGCAGCCAGTAGTCGCTCTGGTAGCCGAGCACGGCGATGACCTGGGATACCCGCGAGCGGGCGACGGCGTTGAGCGTGCTCTGTAGAACCGTACTGCCGTTGAACGGCAGGCTGAGCTTGTTACGCGTCCCCATGCGGCTGGAGCTGCCGGCGGCCGGGATGATGGCGGCTACCCGCATCGGTTCAGGGCCTGATCGGCAGCGCCGTCTGACGCTCGCCCAGGGCGCGGCTGAAGGCGTTGGCGATGGCCGCGGGGGTGGGCATCAGCGCCGCCTCACCGGCACCGCTGGGGTGGTGACGAGGGTCCTCGACCAGCTCCACGCGAATGTCGGGGCAGTCACGCATACGCACCAGGCGGTAGTTGTGGAAGTTGGAGGCGTCGAAGTGGCCATCGACCAGCGACAACGCCTCGCTGAGCGCGCTGCCTACGCCCCAAACGAGGTTGCCCTCCACCTGTGCCCGCACCAGGTCGGGGTTGACCACCCTTCCGCAGTCGTGGGCGCAGTAGAGTCGCTCCAGTCTGGGCCAGGTGCCGGGGCGGGCGCGCACCTCTGCGATGACCGCGACGAAGGTCTCGTCCTTGTAGGCGCCGCAGGCGACACCGTGGTGCACTCCATCGCCGCGCCCGGCCATCTCCGCGACCCGATGCAGCACGCGCTTGAGTCGCGTCTGCCCCTCGCTCAGGTGACGCAGGCGGAACTCGATGGGGTCGGCGCCCGCCTGTTCGGCCAGTTCATCCATGGCCGATTCGACGGCGAAGGCGTTGGCGAAGGAGCCCAGGCCGCGCCAGG
>JBFFSW010000297.1:0-2604 GCA_041572195.1 Thiohalomonadaceae bacterium
ACGGTGGTGGAGAAGCCGATGGCGAAGGCGAAGATGTAGACCCACCAGTAGACACGCCAGTTAAGTGCACGCATCACCCCCTCGCCGAGGATAAAGGCGGGGTCGGTGAGCTGCTCGGCCATCAGCTTGCCCAGCGGGAACAGCGCCTCCTCCAGGCCGATGAGGAAGAAGGCCAGCCCCAGCAGCACGTAGGCGAAGCCGATCAGGGTCTTCTTCAGGTGGGGGATGGGCTTGCGGATCACGAACAGCTGGAAGCCGAAGATGATGGCGGCGATGGGCAGCACGTCGCGCACCGTGGCGACGAGGGTCTCGAGGATGGTGCTGAGCAGCTCCATCATGCGAACAGCATCCCGTAGGCCATGACGAAGATCATCGGCGTCAGCGAGGCAAAGGCGATCAGGCCGAAGCCGTCGACCATCGGGTTGCGCCCCTTGATCGAGGAGGCCAGCCCGACGCCCAGGGCGGTGACCAGCGGCACGGTGATGGTGGAGGTGGTGACGCCGCCGGAGTCGTAGGCGATGCCGATGATCTCCGCCGGGGCGAAGGCGGTCATCACCACCACGCCGATGTAACCGCCGATGATCAGGTACTGAATCGGCCACCCCCTGAGGATGCGCAGCACGCCGATGACGATGGCGAAGCCCACCGACAGCGCCACGGTCAGGCGCAGGCCATCGGCATAGGCGGTGCGCGCCGCCGCCTCATCGGCGATCATGCCGCCGACGGCGGCGACGTTGGCCGCCTCCGCCGCCACCGCGATCAGCGCGGGCTCCGCCACCGTGGTTCCAAAGCCCAAGGCGAAGGCGAAGGCCAGCAGCCACCACACCGAGCCCTTGCGGGCGAAGGCGTAGGCCATGTTCTCACCGATGGGAAAGAGGCCGATCTCCAGGCCGCGGATGAACAGCGCCAGCCCCATCACCACCATGGCGGTGCCCAGCAGCAGCTTACCGAGGTTGGGGATGGGCTGTTGCAGCACCACCAACTGGAAAAAGCCGATCACCAGGATGATCGGCAGCAGGTCTTTGAAACTGCCCCATAGGGGCTTGAATATGGCGTGCATCAACGCGTCTTGTTTGGGGAGTGAGTCTGTTCGCCCTACGTTACACCATCGTTTGGGCGCGGGATAGCGCGGCTATGGTTTAATAGGCCCATGCAAGCGACACCTCCGGAACAGGGGCCGCGCCTCGGCCGCGGCATGTACCTGGCGGCCTGGGCCCTGGCCCTGGGGCTGCTGGCGCTGCTGCTCAACGAACCGCTGGAGGAACGCCGCAACCCCAACCGCGAGGTGGCCGGACGGGTGCAGGGCGGCGTCGCCGAGCTGAGCCTGCGCCAGAACCACGGCAACCACTATCTGCTCAACGGCCTCATCAATGGCCGTGAGGTGGAGTTCATGATCGACACCGGCGCCAGCGACGTGGCCATCCCCGCCCAGCTGGGTCCCGAGCTGGGGCTCAGCCCCGGCCACGCCGAGCGCTACTCCACCGCCAACGGCACCATCACCGCCCACCGCACCCGCATCGACACCCTGGAACTCGGCCCCATCCGCCTGCACAACGTCAACGCCTCCCTGCTCCCCGCCCCCGGCGACGAGGTGATCCTGCTGGGCATGAGCGCCCTCAAGGAGCTGGAGCTGGTGCAGCGGGGGGAAACACTGACCTTGAGACAATACCCGGAACGTTAAATGGAACTGATCAACCAACTCACCACCTGGAGCGGCGAGCTCTCCGGCCTGCTGTGGAAGAACAGCCTGACCCTCATCGTGCTGCTGGGGGTGGGGTTCTATCTCACCCTGAAGATGGGGCTGGTGCAGGTGAAGGGCTTCCGCCACTCGGCGGAGCTGATCGGCGGCAAGTACTCGCGCGCCGAGGACGTGGGCGAGGTCTCGCACTTTCAGGCCCTGGCCACCGCGCTCTCGGCCACGGTGGGCACCGGCAACATCGCCGGTGTCGCCACCGCCATCTCCCTGGGCGGGCCGGGGGCGCTGTTCTGGATGTGGGTGACCGCCTTCTTCGGCATGGCCACCAAGTTCACCGAGAGCACCCTGGCGCTGAAGTTCCGCGAGGTCGACAGCGAGGGCAAGATCTCCGGCGGGCCGATGTATACCCTGCTGCACGGCCTGAATATGCCGCGCCTGGCGGTGCTGTTCGCGGTCTTCGCCCTGATCGCCTCCTTCGGCATCGGCAACATGGTGCAGGCCAACTCAGTGGTCGACGGCCTGGGCTATCTCTGGCCCGAGGTGAAGGAGGATGGCTGGCTGCCGGGGCTGGTGATGGCGGCGCTGGTGGGGCTGGTGATCCTCGGCGGGGTGAAGCGCATCGCCCGGGTCGCCTCCACCATCGTGCCGTTCATGGCGGTGCTCTATCTCTCCGCCGCGCTGATCGTGCTCTTCAACCACATCGAGGCGATCCCCTCGGCCTTCGTCACCATCCTCAACGCCGCCCTCAACCCCTGGGCGGTGGGCGGCGCGGCGGTGGGCGAGGCGATCCGCTGGGGCGTGGCCCGCGGCCTCTTCTCCAACGAGGCGGGGCTGGGCTCCTCGCCCATGGCCCACGCCGCGGCGCGCACCAACGAGCCGGTGCGTGAGGGGCTGGTGGCGATGATGGA
>JBFFSW010000298.1:0-2599 GCA_041572195.1 Thiohalomonadaceae bacterium
CTGCGCCGCATCATCCGCCGCGCCATCCGCCACGGCCACAAGTTGGGCATCAAGGGCAGTTTCTTCCACAAACTGGTCGGCCCGCTGGCCGGACAGATGGGTGAGGCCTATCCGGAGCTGGCAAAGGCCCAGTCCCAGGTGGAGAGGGTGCTTGCGCAGGAGGAGGAGCGTTTCGCCGAGACCCTGGAGCAGGGGATGAGCCTGCTGGAGGAGGCGATCGGTTCCCTCTCCGGCAAGGTGATCCCCGGCGATACCGTGTTCAAGCTCTACGACACCTACGGCTTCCCGGTGGACCTGACCGCTGATGTGGCCCGCGAGCGTGGCCTTGCCATCGATCAGGAGGGCTTCGATCAGGCGATGGCCGAGCAGCGTGCCCGCGCCCGAGCCGCCAGCCAGTTCGGCGTTGACTACGGCGAGGGGCTGGAGGTGGCCGAGAGCAGCCAGTTCAGTGGCTACGACCACCTGGACGGCGCCGCCACCGTCAGCGCCATCTATAAGGATGGCGCCGCCGTCGATGCCCTCGAAGGAGGCGAGAAGGGCGTAGTGGTGCTGGACACCACCCCGTTCTACGCCGAATCCGGTGGTCAGGTGGGCGATACCGGCCTGATCGCCGCCGATGGCGGCACCTTCGAGGTGCATGACACCCAGAAGAACGGCGCCGCCAATGTCCACATGGGTCTGGTTCGCGAGGGGGGGCGTCTGTCCGTGGGCGATTCCGTCACCTGCGCCGTGGACGTCACCCTGCGCGCCGACATCGCCGCCCATCACTCCGCCACTCACCTGCTGCACGCCGCCCTGCGCCAGGTGCTGGGCGAGCACGTGCAGCAGAAGGGCTCGCTCTGTTCCGCCGAGCGCCTGCGCTTCGACTTCTCCCACTTCGAGGGGATGAGCGCCGAGGAGCTGGCCAAGGTGGAGGCGCTGGTCAATGACCGTATTCGCGCCAACCTGGCCGTCGATACCGCCTTGATGAACCCGGAGGAGGCCAAGGCCGCCGGGGCCATGGCCCTGTTTGGCGAGAAGTACGGCGATATCGTCCGCGTGCTCTCCATGGGTGAGTTCTCGGTGGAGCTGTGCGGGGGCACCCACGTGGGCCGTACCGGCGACATCGGCCTGATGAAGATCATCTCCGAGGGTGGCGTGGCCGCCGGGGTGCGTCGCATCGAGGCGGTGGCTGGTGCCCGCGCCCTGGCCTACCTCGATCAGGGTGAGCGCGAGCTGGCCGCCATCGGTGCGCTGGTCAAGGGCGGCCGTGACGATGCCCTGGCCAAGGTGCGTCAGGCGCTGGAGCGCTCGCGTGCCCTGGAGAAGGAGCTGGAGCAGCTCAAGTCCAAGATGGCCGCCTCGCAGGGCTCCGACCTGGCCTCCCAGGCCATTGATATCGAAGGAATTAAGTTCCTCGCCGCGCGTCTGGACGGGGTCGACCCCAAGTCCCTGCGCGACACCGTCGATCAGCTCAAGGACAAGCTCGGCAGCGCCGCGGTGCTGCTGGCGGCGGTCAACGGCGACAAGATCGCCCTGACCGCGGGCGTGACCAAGGACGCCACCGACCGGGTGCGCGCTGGCGACCTGCTCAAGCAGGTCGCAGAGCAGGTGGGTGGCAAGGGCGGCGGCCGCCCGGATATGGCCCAGGGCGGCGGCTCGCAGCCGGAGAATCTGGACGTGGCCCTGGCCTCGGCGGCCGACTGGTTGCGGCAGACGCTCAATTCCTGACATTTCGCGACGGATTCTGTCACAAGACTTTAATTTATCGTCATTTTGGTGTTTAATTTGCGCCCTTTGATCGGTGAGCGTATATGGCCCTGATTGTCCAAAAATATGGCGGCACCTCGGTGGGGGATGTCGAGCGTATCGAGAACGTCGCCAATAAGGTGGCGGCCTTCCGCGAACGCGGCGATGACGTGGTGGTGGTGGTCTCGGCCATGAGTGGCGAGACCAACCGCTTGGTCTCCCTCGCCCAGGCGATTGAGCCGAACCCCTCCGCACGCGAGATGGACGTGCTGCTCTCCACCGGTGAGCAGGTGACCATCGCCCTGCTGGCGATGGCGCTGATGAAGCGCGGCTTCGACGCCCGCTCCTATACCGGTACCCAGGTGCACATCCTCACCGACAGCGCCCATAGCAAGGCGCGCATTCTCGATATCGACGAGAAGAAGATGCGCGCCGACCTGAACGCGGGCCGGGTGGTGGTGGTCGCCGGATTCCAGGGCGTGGACGAGCACGGCAACATCACCACTCTGGGTCGTGGCGGCTCCGATACCACCGCGGTGGCCCTGGCCGCCGCCCTCAAGGCCGACGAGTGCCAGATCTACACCGACGTGGACGGCGTCTACACCACCGATCCGCGGGTGGTTCCCGAGGCGCGCCGCCTCGACACCATCACCTTCGAGGAGATGCTGGAGATGGCCAGCCTCGGCTCCAAGGTGTTGCAGATCCGTTCGGTCGAGTTCGCGGGCAAGTACAACGTGCCGTTGCGGGTGCTCTCCTCCTTCGAGGGGAAGGAGGGCCCCGGTACCCTGATCACCTATGAGGAAGAGAATATGGAAGAGGCGCTCATCTCCGGCATCGCCTTCAACCGTGACGAGGCCAAACTGACCATTCA
>JBFFSW010000299.1:0-2558 GCA_041572195.1 Thiohalomonadaceae bacterium
AGCAGACGGATGGTGTGCGGCAGGGCGGCGACCAGAAACTGGCCCAGGCTTTTCATGGCGCCCGACCCCTCGGAGCGTTCGATCAGCATGAGGCCGGTGGCGTCCATGCGCACCAGCAGCGCCACCAGGCCGTAGACGCCGACGGTGGCCAGCAGGGCGATGACGATGATCTCGATGGAGAGGATGAAGTCGGTGCGCACCGCCGCCTTGATCTTGGCCGCCTCGCGCTCGACGATCTCCCCAGGCTGGTCGGTGTCGCGGGCGGCGATGTGTGGCTCCTCATGCCCGGCGAACACCTCGTACACCTTCTCCGCCCCCTCGTAGCTGAGGTAGGCGCCGCCGATGAGCAGGATGGGGACGATCAGCCAGGGCATGAAGCTGCTGAGCAGGAAGGCCAGCGGCAGGATGATCAGCTTGTTGATCAGCGAGCCCTTGGTGATCGCCCAGATCACCGGCAGCTCGCGGCTGGCGTGGAAGCCGGTGGCCTTCTCCGCGTTCACCGCCAGGTCGTCGCCCAGCAGCCCGGCGGTCTTCTTCGCCGCCACCTTACTCATCGCCGCGGCGTCGTCCAGCAACAGCGCCACGTCATCCAGAATCGCGAAAATACCCCCGGCCATCTCTTTCTCCTTATCGGTTATGGGGCGATACCTTAATGCAGCGGCGACGACAATGACAGTTGAAGGTGTTCTCTTTTCGTTCTCGTTCGTGTTAGCATGGAGAACAACAGGAGAACGCTGATGATGAAGCTGACCCGACGCCAACAACAGATCTACGACTACCTGCGCGAGCACGCCGGGGAGTTCGCCCACCCGCCCACCTACGATGAGCTCTGCGCTCACCTGGGGCTCAGCTCGCGTGGCTCGCTGCACAAGCACATCCAGGCGCTGGTGGAGGCGGGGGTGGTGGAGCCGATGGAGGGGCGCGCGGGCATTCGCCTGAGCGAGTGGGGCCGCGAGGAGGGGATCCCGCATCTGGGCGCTATCGCCGCCGGGCGGCCCATCGAGGCGCTGCCTCAGCCGGAGTTCCTGCCGGTGCCCGACTATCTATTGAGTGATCGCCCCTGCTACGTGCTGACGGTGAAGGGGGACTCCATGGTGGATGCCGGGATCATGGACGGCGACCTGGTGGTGATCGAGGAGCGCGACACCGCCCGCAATGGCGAGATCGTCGTCGCCCTGATCAACGACGAGGAGGCCACCCTCAAGCGCCTGCTCAACAACGACGATGGCAGTGTCACCCTGATCCCCGAGAACGCGACGATGCAGCGGATGGTCTACCCGGCCGCTGCGGTGCGCATTCAGGGGGTGCTGGTGAGTCTGCTGCGGCGCTACTGAACGAAACAACCCAATGACCAGGAAGAGAGGACATGAACAATGGCGGTAATCGCGATGTGGAAGTGCGACCGGGACGGCGCGATGTTCGATGACAAGAAGGCGGCCGACGCCCACGACAAGATGCTGGAGCTGGGCGAGGTGTTCTCGCGTCTGCTGGAGCGGGTGATCCCCGATGTGGACGAGGCCAAGGCGGAGGAGTTCGGCCTGATCATGGCGCGCAACAAGGATCAGGTGATCGCCGCCTGCAAGGGCAAAACCGATGCGATGGACGCGGTGATCGCTGGGCCCGACAACGTCACCCGCCTGGAGGCGGCGGAGTAGGTTAGCGCCGGGTCCACATCAATGATGGCTCGTTGCCCTCCAGCGAGCCCTCATCCAGCACCACGAGGTCACCATCACCCACGTCCCAGCGGTATAGACCGGGAGCGCCGGGGACGGTGATGTGACCCGTAGCCCCCGGATCCCCGAGCACGGCAAACAACTGTCGAATCAATGGCTCGTGATAGGGACGCTGATACCCCACCTTCAATCCTTGCATGCGCTCATTGTCGAAGTAGGCAATGGCGAAGCGTGCCGGGATGCCGTTGAACGAAGCCAGCTGCACCTGGCAGATGCGATCGCCCAGCGCGGTGCGTTGCGCCCCGCAGTTGAACGGCAACTCCGGCAGCTGATCGCGCAGCCCCTGTTCGCTGAACGAGGAGTTCAGCGCCTGCAGGTGGATGTCCATGCTCTCGCCCCCCTTGAGCTTGAGCAGGGTGACGTCGGTGAAGCGGCGACCTTCATCGGTCAGGATCAGCCACACCAGCGGGGTGGCGAGGATGACGATGATGTAGAGTCGCTTGAGCAGTGAGCCGCGGGTCATTCATTGATCTCCTTTTGGTGCCAGCCTAGCGGTTGGCACGGTTGTCGATCAAATCCTGAACCACGGCCGGGTCGGCCAGGGTGGAGGTGTCGCCCAGGGCGTCGATCTCGTTGGCGGCGATCTTGCGCAGGATACGGCGCATGATCTTACCCGAGCGGGTCTTGGGCAGGCCCGGCGCCCACTGGATTACATCCGGCGAGGCGATGGGGCCGATCTCCTTGCGCACCTGGGCGATCAGCTCCTTGCGCAGCAGCTCGCTGGGTTCAATGCCCGTGACCAGGGTGACGTAGGCGTAGATCCCCTCGCCCTTGATCTCGTGCGGGTAACCGACCACGGCTGCCTCGGCCACCGCCTTGTGCAGC
>JBFFSW010000300.1:0-2556 GCA_041572195.1 Thiohalomonadaceae bacterium
CGACACCATCGGCATCGATCTGGTGGCCATGTGCGTCAACGACCTCATCGTCGCCGGTGCCGAGCCGCTGTTCTTCCTCGACTACTACGCCACCGGCCACCTCAACGTGGATGCGGCCGCCGACGTGGTCAAGGGAATCGCTGACGGCTGCGAGCTGGCCGGCTGCGCCCTCTCCGGCGGCGAGACCGCCGAGATGCCCGGCAGGTACGAGGGCGATGACTACGACCTGGCTGGTTTCTGCGTCGGCGTGGTTAACAAACCCGACATCATTGACGGCTCCAAGGTCACCGAGGGCGACGTACTCATCGGCATCGCCTCCTCCGGCCCCCACTCCAACGGCTACTCGCTGGTGCGCAAGGTGCTGGAGCACTCCGGCGCCGCCCTCACCGACGCCTTCGACGGCCGCACCCTGGGCGAGGCGCTGCTGGAGCCCACCCGCATCTACGTCAAGCCGCTGCTGGAGCTGCTGCGCCGCGGCGAGGTGCACTCCATGGCCCACATCACCGGCGGCGGCCTGCCCGAGAACCTGCCCCGCGTGCTGCCCCAGGGCTCACGCGCGGTGATCGACGCCTCCAGCTGGCAACGCCCGGTGGTCTTCGACTGGCTGCAGGAGCAGGGCAGGATCGACGACAGCGAGATGTACCGCACCTTCAACTGCGGCGTCGGCATGGTGGTGGTGGTGCCCGCCGAGCAGGCCGAGGCCAGCATCGCCCTGCTCAACGCCCAGGGCGAGAACGCCTTCCAGATCGGCGCCATCGAGGCCTGGGACGGCAACGGCGAGCAGGTGCTGATTAAATAAGATGACTGACGGCGAGAAACTGCCGCTGGTCGTCCTCATCTCCGGCGGCGGCTCCAACCTGCAGGCAATCATCGACGCGGCCCTGCCCGTCGAGATCAAGGCGGTGATCAGCAACAAGGCCGACGCCTATGGCCTGGAGCGCGCCCGCAAGGCGGGCATCCCCACCCACCACATCGACCACACCGAATTCGATGGCCGCGAGGCCTTCGACGCCGCGCTGATGGAATGCATCGACCAGTACCAGCCCCGCCTGGTGGTACTGGCCGGCTTCATGCGCATCCTCACCGACGGCTTCGTCGAGCACTACGCCGGTCGTCTGATCAACATCCACCCCTCGCTGCTGCCCAAGTACAAGGGCACCAACACCCACGCCCGCGCCATTGAGGCGGGCGACGCCGAGGCCGGATGCTCCGTGCACCTAGTCACCGCCGAGCTGGACTCCGGCCCCATCCTCCTCCAGGCCCGCGTGCCCATCCTCAAGGGCGACACCCCAGAAAGTCTCGCCGCGCGAGTGCTGGAGCAGGAGCATCGTATCTACCCCGAGGCGATCGGGCGGTTTGCCGCCGGGGAGTACCTCAACTAGTCCCTGTTCAACTCATCGCGCAGCAGCGCGCTTACCTGATCAACGCTAATGACCTGAATGCAGACGTTGTCGTGGCAGGGGGTCTTGCGGTGGTTGGAGGCGCTGACGCAGGGTGAGCAGGCCAGTCCGGCGTAGATGGGGGTGGAGTTGCCCAGCGATCCATAAAGGGCCGGGGTCTCGGGGCCGAAGATGACGAAGGTCTTCAGCGGAGTGACGGCGGAGAAGTGGCCGGGGCCGGAGTCGTTGGAGAGCATCAGCCGCGATATCGAATAGAGCGCCGGCAGCTCGGCGAACTTCACCCGTCCGGCGAAGTTGATGCAGCGATCACTGTCCACCGCCGCCTTCAGCCCAGCCGCCTCCTCGCGCTCACTCGGCGCCCCGGTGATCACCACCAGGATATCCTCGTACTCCGCCAACAGGCGGCGCATCACCTCGATGTAACGCTCCGGCATCCAGCGCCGCTGCACCAGCAGCTCCGAGGCGTTGGGGTTGATGAGCACGATGCGCTGTTTGCCCTCATCGAAGTCGGGGTAGTCCTCACGCAGCCGCGCCACCATCGCCGCCTTCTCATCTTCCGTCACCTCGGCCTGGGCGAGGACGATCTCCTCATCACCAATCAGGGTCTTCGAGTAGGGAGTCTCGGCCTTTTCGCTCAGCGCTGCGTTGACCAGGGCGATGAAGTTCTTGGCGATGTGCATGTGGGCGTTGTAGGCCACCTTGTGGGTCAGCATGGCGCCGCGGTAGAGCCCCTCGTTGTGGAAGGCGTGGTAGCCGATACGACGGGCGGCGCCGGAGAGGCCGGTGAGCAGGGCGGTGTAGCGGGAGAAGAGCTCCAGGTCGATCACCGTGTCGATGCGCATGCGCCGGGTCCAGAGGAGAAAACGAAGGGTATCCACCGCCAGCGGGATGAGGCCATCCTCGCGGATAGTGAAGACGTTGGCCTCGGGCACGGTGCCGAGCAGGCGCAGGCTGGGGGCGTTCTTCTTGAAGATAACGAAGTAGAGCTCGGCGCCGTTATCCCGCAGCTTGCGCATCGCCGGGTCGACGATGATGGCGCTGCCCATCTCGGAGAGTTCCACCAGGGCCACCTTCTTCACCGGCCCGCGTGCCGGGGCACGGAACAGGTCCATCACCTTTACCAGTAGCGTCGCCACGAAGCAGAGGGGTACCCCCA
>JBFFSW010000301.1:0-2549 GCA_041572195.1 Thiohalomonadaceae bacterium
AGGACGATGTCCGAGACCCGGTAGAAGCCGATCAGCAGCAGCAGAAAGAGGGCGACGCGCAGGCCGTAGCGAGCGAAGAAATCGAGCACCGGTTCCACGTAGGTCTCGCGCAGAACCTCGCTCCGTGCCACCCCCATCCTCGCCGCCGCCACGCCACAGAGCAGCGCCGCGCCGACGGCGGCCAGCAGGTGCAGCGCCTCGGCGATAAAGGCGCCCAGGTGGCCGTTGAAGGGGAGGCCGGAGAGGGCCGCCTTCAGCCCCTCGGCAAGCGGCGCCGTGGCGGTGTAACCACCGACCAGCCCCAGCACCATCAGCACGAACAGCAGCAGGAAACGCACATAGTCACTGGTCTCGTGCAGGTAGGCACTCTCTTCGGGGCGCCCTTCGGGCTCGCGGATGAGCAGCGTGGTCGCTACGCCGATGCCCATCACCGCCGCCATGGCGAGGTAGGTCCACATCCAGGCGGCGTAGCTGTAGTGCTCGCTGGTCGAGCCCAGCGCCTGGGCCAGGAACAGCGCCCCGGCGCCGGAGACCACCATGCCGATGCGGTAACCGGCGATATAGGCGGCCGAGAGCATCGCCTGCATGCGCGCCTCGGCCGCCTCGATGCGGTAGGCGTCGATGACGATGTCCTGGGTCGCCGAGGAGAAGCCCAGCAGCAGCGCCGCCATCGCCATCACCGTCAGCGCCCCCTCCGAGGCGGCCGGATTGGTGAAGGCCATCCAGCAGATGGCGGCGATCACCGAGGATTGCGCCAACAGCAACCAGGCGCGGCGACGGCCCAGCCAGCGACTCAGCCACGGCAGCGGCAGCCGGTCCACTAGTGGCGCCCAGACGAACTTGAAGGAGTAGCCCAGTGCCGCCCAGCTGAAATAGGTGACCGCGGCACGCTCCACCCCCGCCTCGCGCAGCCACAGCGACAGCGAGGAGAAGATCAGCAGCAGCGGCAGCCCGGCGGCGAAACCCAGGAACAGCATGGCGATGGTGCGCGGTTGCAGCCACGCCCGCCAGGCCTCGTTCCAGCCACCCGCATCACTTTCAAAGCTCACGCCTTCACTCCCACGACAAACAGCCAGAGAGTGTACCACTGCTATACTCACTAGCATCGACCACAGGCAAGGAGCGCCCGTGCCCTACCTGCTGCTACTCCTGCTCTGCCTGCCCCTGGCGGCCAACGCCGAGGCCTACCGCTGGCTGGATGGCGGCGGCGCGGTGCACTACGGCGACCACCCGCCCGCCGACGCCCTTCGGCTCACACGCATCCCGGTCTACGAGGCGCTGTACCGGGTGAAGCGGGTGTTCGACGGCGATACCGTGCAGCTGAGCGATGGCCGCCGGGTGCGCATCATCGGCATCAACACCCCGGAGCTGGCCCACGGCCGCGCCCCCGCCGAGGAGGGGGCCGAAGCGGCCCGCGACTGGCTCAGGCAGCGATTAGACGGGCGCGAGATACGCCTGGCCTTCGACCGCGAACGGGGCGACCGCCACGGCCGCTGGCTGGCGTATCTGCACGATGGGCGTGGCGACGACATCGGCCTGGGGCTGCTGTGCGCCGGGCTGGCCCACGTCAACATCTACCCGCCCAACACCGCCCGTATCGAGGGCTATCTGGCCGCCGAGGCCGAAGCGCGCGCCGCCGGGCTGGGGATCTGGTCGCAGCCGCGCTTCGCCCTCATCCAGCTGCCGGACGACGAGCCCCGCTCCGGCTTCGTTCGCCTGCGCGCGCGACTGCTGTCGATACACGACGGCCGCAAGTACCGCGCGCTGCGCCTTGAGGGCGGAGTGGAGGCACTCATCCCCCTGGCGCGGCTGGCCGACTTTCCCCATCTGAACGGGAGCGACACCCTCACCCTGCGCGGCTGGCTCAAGCGCAAGGGACAAGGCTGGCGGCTCTACCTGAACGACCCGCTGCAGATCGAGGCAGTGGACAAACACCTGTAATCATTTGTTAGTATTTACCCATAACAATCACGGGGGGATACACCCCCGAACGGCAACACCATTACAACCACCACTTCAGGGAAGAGAAACGCCATGCGCCACCACACCCTCGTCGCCCTTCTCGGCGGCCTGCTTATCGCACTGAACCCCGCCCACGCCGCCGAAAACAGCCTCAACTGGGTCGGCTGCGGCATCTCCAAGCTCGGCTTCATGCAGGACCTGGCCGCTGCCTACGAGACCCGCAGCGGGGTAAAGGTGAATCTGGAGGGTGGCGGCGCCACCAAGGGGATTCGCCAGGTCTCCGCCGGGGAGTCCCACCTGGGCGGCAGCTGCCGCATGCCGCTGGTCTACAAGGAGAAGGGGGGCCGCTACGTGGTCGAGTCGGCCGAGTCCAGGGTAAAGATGATCCCGCTGGGCTGGGACGCGCTGGTGGTGATCGCCCACAAGGATAACCAGATGGTCAGCTCCATCTCCCGCGAGCAGCTCAAGGCGGTGCTGCGCGGCGAGATCACCACCTGGCGCGGGCTGGGGGCCGACAACGACCAGCCCATCAACCTCTACATCCGCAAGGGCACCATCTCCGGCGTCGGCCTCACCCTGCGCCAGCA
>JBFFSW010000302.1:0-2545 GCA_041572195.1 Thiohalomonadaceae bacterium
AGACGCGGAGCCCGATGGTTCAGGCTCAATGTTCAATCCTCAGACTTATTCGTAATCAAACTCTGCCTGGTACTCGTCCGGGTTAATCCCCTCCGAACGCAACGGTTCGATGAGACGTGATCGGGTCACCTTCGCCGATGACATGATATAGCCCTTGATGACATGTTCACGTGTCACGGCGCTGCCCTCTTCCGCGGCAAGCTCTTCCACCACGCGGGTGACCTTGCGCCGGGCAAGCATACGAAACAGTGCGGGGACATAACTCAGCAGCCGCTTCAGCAGCTCCTCGGCATCGGGATACCACTCACCCTGTTTGGGCAGCTCCGGAACAAAGCCCCACTCATCCTCGGTCAGGGGCCTCCACACGACGATGGCATGACCATTCGGGTCGGTCACGCAGGCCATCTCTTCCAGATCAGGGGTTTGCATCGGTGCGTACCGAGAAGTCGCACCGGCCGCGAGCAGCTGCTCGTAGGCGGCGCCAATATCGCGTGCAATCAGGCGGATGGAGACACTGGACTCGACCTGGGGCACCTTCATCAAACGAATGGCGACGTTACCGGAATCCATATCCACATAGTCCTCGCCACGGCGCGACTCCGTGAAGCCCACCACATTAGCCCAGATATTCACACTGGGTTCGAGTTCCAACACCGGTACAACAAGATGGCTGATTCCGTAAAACATCTATTCCCCACTAAAATAGTAAATTAATGATGACCATAGTATTCGCCTGCATCGACCTTTTACAAGATAGACAACGGAGAAATCCCCCTTTGGAATCATTCATCTAGGCGAGGATGAGCCGGCCCAAAACGCCGCCCGCCAGAACTCGCTGTGTATCCTCTTGATTTAAAGAGAATTTTCCTGTATATTCGCGCGTCGGTTTGAAATAAGCCCCCATTCCCCCATCTCGTTAGCCGGTTTTAGTCCGAGGAGAAGACGTGTCCGACACCGATCTACAGCTCAAAGTTTGGAAAGACCTTGCGATCAGCAAGCAGATTATGATGGACGCGGCAGCCAAGACGCTGAAGCTGGACAAGGAGTACACCCAGGAGCAGCTGCAGCAGGCGCTGGACGAGGCCCTGAAGCGCTCCGCCGATGCTGATGCAGCCATCAGCAAGGCCCGAGAGGATGCCGACAACGCCATCGCTGAGACCAAGCAGGAGCTTGCTGATACCCAGAAGGCCCTGAACGAGCTGAAGACCGAGCTGGCCGAGACCCAGGCGCAGGTGGAAAAGCTGGAGCAGCAGCTCGAGAACTCGCGTGCCGATGCCGACCGACAGCTGAAGCAGCTCAAGGCCGCCCTGGCCGAGAAGGAGCGCGCCCTCAAGGCCATCAACACCACCCTCTCCGACACCCCGGAGAACGTGGTGAAGAAGATGAAGACCCTGAAGAAGCAGAAGATGGACGAGGCCGACGCCCGCAAGAAGGCGGAGCAGGCCCTCAACACCGTGCGCAAGGAGAAGAAGCAGCTCGAGCAGGAACTAAAGGAACTGAAGGAGCTGCAGGAGTCGCAGGAGAAGTCCGGGGACGAAGAGGCCGCCTAGGCCTCACATCCCGCTAATCACCTCCTCCGCCGGGAGCCTGGACTTCGGCAGTCCGGCGTTGACATCCTCAGCGCCGCGATAGCCCAGCGAGGCCAGCACCACCGAGCGTAGCCCCTTCTCCTTCAGCCCCAGGACCTCGTCAAGCACCTCACGGTCGAAGCCCTCGATGGGGGTGGCGTCGACGCCCAGAGCGGCGGCGCCGAACAGTAGCGAGCCGAGGGCGAGATAGAGCTGCTTCTCCATCCACTCGTGGGTATCCCCCAGCTCGTTGCGGTGCATGCCGACATAGAAGCCGCGGCCCTTTTGCTGTCCCGCCATCGCCTCCGGGGTGGGGAAACGGCCGTCGTCCGCCTCCTTGGCCAACACCTTCTCCAAATGCTCATCGCTCAACTCGTCGAGGCGGCAGAAGACCACCACGTGCGAGGCCTTGAGCACCTTGCCCTCATTACCGGCGTAGGCCCCCTGGGTGGCCTGGGCGATGCGCGCCCTGCCCTCGTCGCTCTCGGCGATAATGAAGTGCCAGGGCTGGGAGTTGACCGACGAGGGGGCCAGATGCAACAGGCCCTTGAGCTGGGCCATCAGCTCCCCGGGGATCTTCCTCTGCGGGTCGTAGGCCTTGGTGGTGTAGCGATTGGCGGCAATCTGGGCGATATCCATGGGACTTACTCCTGGACCTCGGACCAGTAGGTGACGTGACCGACCTTGCGCCCGGGCTGGGGCTCTTTGTCGTAGTCGTGCAGGTGGGCGTTGGCTACGGCGAGTACCTCGGCGGCGGGGGGCACCTCGCCGATAAAGTTGACCATCGTCGCGTAGCCCCTGGCGGCGGTGCTGCCCAGCGGCAGCCCGGCTACCGCGCGCATGTGGTTCTCGAACTGACTGGTCTCGGCCCCCTCGATGCTCCAGTGGCCGGAGTTGTGCACCCGCGGGGCCATCTCGTTGGCCAGCAGCGCCTCGCCGGTATCGAACAGCTCCAGGGCCATCACCCCGACGTAGCC
>JBFFSW010000303.1:0-2541 GCA_041572195.1 Thiohalomonadaceae bacterium
ACTAATTGATCCGATAAGCGGAAACAGAATTATGAGCATTCTCATCAATAAAGAGACCAAAGTCATCGTCCAGGGCTTCACCGGCCAGCAGGGCACCTTCCACTCCGAGCAAGCGATCGCCTACGGCACCAACCTGGTCGGCGGCGTCACCCCCGGCAAGGGCGGCCAGAGCCATCTCGACCGCCCGGTCTTCAACACCGTGCACGACGCGGTGCGTGAAACCGGCGCCGACGCCACCATGATCTACGTCCCGGCCCCCTTCGCCGCCGATGCGATCCTCGAGGCGGCCGACGCCGGTATCGAGACCATCGTCTGCATCACCGAGGGGATCCCGGTGCAGGACATGCTCAAGGTGAAGGCGGCGCTCAAGGGCTGCGGCCAGGGCCCGCGCCTCATCGGCCCCAACTGCCCCGGCGTGATCACCCCCGGGCAGAGCAAGATCGGCATCATGCCCGGCCACATCCACCTGCCGGGCAAGGTGGGCATCGTCTCGCGCTCCGGCACCCTCACCTACGAGGCGGTGCACCAGACCACCGGCGCGGGCCTGGGCCAGTCCACCTGCGTCGGTATCGGCGGCGACCCCATTCACGGCCTCAACTTCATCGACTGTCTGGCGCTGTTCGAGCAGGACCCCAGGACCCACGGCATCATCATGGTCGGCGAGATCGGCGGCAGCGCCGAGGAGGAGGCCGCCGAGTTCATCAAGCACCACGTGAGCAAGCCGGTGGTCGCCTACATCGCCGGGGTCACCGCCCCGCCCGGCAAGCGCATGGGCCACGCCGGCGCCATCATCGCCGGTGGCAAGGGCACCGCCGAGGAGAAGTTCGCGGCGCTCTCCGCCGCTGGTGTCTCGGTGGTGCGCTCCCCGGCGCAGCTGGGTGAGGCGATGGCCGAGGCCCTCGCTTGAGCCACACCCTGCGCATCGCCATCGCCCAGCTGAACACACTGGTGGGCGATGTCGGCGGCAACCTGGAGCGAGTGCTGAGCGCCTGCGAACGGGCCCGCGATGAGCTGGACGCCGACCTGGTGCTGTTCCCCGAGCTGACCCTCACCGGCTATCCCCCCGAGGACCTGCTGCTGCGCCCCGGCCTGCAACGGCGGGTGGATGCGGCGTTGGCCGAGTTGCGCGAGCGGATCAGCGGTATCGTCGCCGTCATCGGCCACCCCGCCCATGTCCCCGAGGGGGTGCACAACGCCGCCTCGGTGATTGGCGCCGATGAATCCTGCGAATACCACAAGCAGTGGCTGCCCAACTACAGCGTCTTCGACGAGAAGCGCTACTTCATCCCCGGCGACGCCCCCGGGCTGTTCCAGCTCAAGGGGGTGAGCCTCGGCATCACCATCTGCGAGGACCTGTGGCTGCCCGGCCCGGTGGAGCAGGCGGCCCAGGCGGGGGCGCAGCTGATCCTCAACCTCAACGCCTCCCCCTTCCACCTGGGCAAGGCCAGGGAGCGCGAACAGAGCGCCCGCGAGCGCATCAATGACGCCGGGGTGCCGCTCATCTACTGCAACCTGCTCGGCGGCCAGGACGAGCTGGTCTTCGACGGCGCCTCCTTCGTCATGAACGCCGAGGGGGAGATCACCCAGCACGCCCCCGCCTTCGAGGAGGGGCTGTATGCGGTGGATATCGACCTTATCGACGGCAAGGCGGTGCCGCGCCCCGGCGAGTGCATCGCCTACCCCGATGACGAGGCCGCCGCCTACGGTGCCCTGGTGCTGGGGGTGCGCGACTACGTCAACAAAAACGGATTCCCCGGCGCGGTGCTGGGCCTCTCCGGCGGCATCGACTCGGCCCTGACCCTGGCGGTGGCGGTGGACGCCCTCGGCCCCGAGCGGGTGGAGGCGATCATGATGCCCACCCGCTATACCGCCGACATGAGCCTGGAGGATGCCGAGGAGGAGGCCCGTATCCTCGGCGTCGACTATCGCGTGCACCCCATCGAGCCTATGTTCCACTCCTTCCTCGACGCCCTGGCCGGGGAGTTCGCCGGGCGCCCGGTGGACACCACCGAGGAGAACATCCAGGCCCGCTGCCGCGGCCTGCTGCTGATGGCGGTCTCCAACAAGAAGGGCTCCATCGTCCTCACCACCGGCAACAAGAGCGAGATGGCGGTGGGCTACGCCACCCTTTACGGCGACATGGCCGGCGGCTTCGACGTGCTCAAGGACGTACCCAAGACCCTGGTCTTCCGCCTCAGCGAATACCGCAACTCGCTCGGCCGGGTGATCCCGCAGCGGGTCATCGACCGTCCCCCCTCGGCGGAGCTGGCCCCCGACCAGAAGGACAGCGATTCGCTGCCCGACTACCCGGTGCTGGACGCCATCCTCGAGCGCTACGTGGAGCAGGACCAGTGCGCCGAGGAGATCATCGCCGCCGGCTACGATGAGGCCGAGGTGCGGCGGGTCATCCGCCTGGTGGATATCAACGAATACAAGCGCCGCCAGGCCGCGCCGGGCGTGCGGATCAGCAAGCGCGCATTCGGTCGCGATCGGCGCTTTCCGATCACTTCGAGGTACAGCGAGCAGAATCCCGTCTAGCAG
>JBFFSW010000304.1:0-2540 GCA_041572195.1 Thiohalomonadaceae bacterium
CCCGACACCGCCCCCGGCAGCAGCTCCACCCACTGCTCGTATTCGTCATCATCCATTTCGTCTGACTCTTCGTCGTTGAGCAGGGCGAGCTTGGCGATGGGGCTGAGCAGTTCGAGCTGGGGCTTGGGCATCTCGTCCCAGGCCTCCTGGTCCAGGGAGACGCCGAGGATGAAGCCGTAGCACCACCCCTCGTAGGCGATGCCGGAGGTCTCATCATCCTCCACCTCGACCGCCAGCGGCTCGAGATTGCGACCGGCGGCGAGGGTGGCCTGGATCTCGGCATGCATGGCCGCGAGCAGACCGCGCATGCGCTGCTCCACCCCGGCGTCGGGGAACTCGGGCTGGCCCCAGATCATCTCCTCCAGCTCGGCCCACTCGTGCTCGCCGGGACCGGCGATGGCGGCGCAGAGCAGGCCGTGGGCCTCGTCCACGCTCAGGGTTTCTTCATCGCAGAATTCAGAGAGCAGGAAGGCGTCCAGCTCGGCCAGTTGCTCTTCGTTCAGGGATTCGGACATGGGGGATTCCTCGGGGTGAATGGTTATTGCGGCGATGGTATCAGATCAGCCCCGCTCGAAAAGGGTGCTGTAGAGGGCCACCCCGGCGAAGGCGAGCAGATGGCCGAGGCCGAAGGCGACGATAAGGTCCCGCCCCCAGTAGAATAGCGCCTCGCCGTTATCGAGCACCGCGAAGCCGACCACCAGCGCCGTGACCAGCGCCAGCGGCAGGGCGCTGGCATCAGCGGAGAGGGCGCAGTGCCCCTTGCGGGTCATTTCGTAGTAATGCCCGAGGGCGTAGGCTCCGGCCACTATCAGCCAGGGCGGGGTGATCTCGCCGAACAGCAGCGGCGTGGCGGACCAGGCGCCGAAATAGATCAGCAGCAGCGCCCAACTCATTCCATCCATTTTCTGTCTACTCAAAACGGCACCCTCGAGTGAAACGCCATGCGCCTGCCATCGGCCGGGTGGCTGAAGGCGAGGACCTCGGCGTGCAGCAGCAGCCGCTCGGCCATCGCCAGCGCCTCGGGGTGGGCGTAGAGCGGGTCGCCGAGGATGGGGTGGCCGAGGGAGAGCATGTGCACCCGCAGCTGGTGGGAGCGGCCGGTGACCGGGGTCAGCTCGACGCGACTGCGGCCATTCCCCTTCTCCAGCAGTCGCCAGCGGGTGAGTGAGGGCTTGCCCTCGTCCGGGTCCACCATCTGCCGTGGGCGGTTGGGCCAGTCGCAGCGCAGCGGCAGATTCACCTCACCCTCCTCCGCCGCCATCTCACCAAAGACCACCGCCACATAGCGCTTCTCCACCTCGCGCTCACGGAACTGACGGCTCAACTCGCGGTGGGCCTCCGCGCTGCGCGCCAGCAGCAGCAGGCCGGAGGTCTCCCAGTCCAGCCGGTGCACCTCGCGGATGCCGGGGAAGTCTTCGGCCAGGCGGCTGACCACCGAGTCCTGCTTATCCGGTCCACGGCCTGGCACGCTGAGCAGCAGGCTGGGCTTTTCGGCGAGGACCAGATGCTCGTCCTGATAGTGAAGCGGGATCAACCCGGCACCCGCCTCATCGTCGCACTCCAACTCAGACTGATGAGGGCGCCGAGGGTGGCCAGGGCCATGTCCTTCTGCGCATCCCAGGCATCACCCTGGCTGCCGAGGAAGGCGACCCCCAGGTCGCCGCCGAAGAACTCCGCCGCGCCCCACTCGATCAGCTCGTAGATCATGGAGGTGGACATCACCAGGTTGAGCGCCAGAAAGCCGCTCCAGAATAGCGAGCCCCTCACCAGCGGCATGAACAGATCACGCACCGGCAGCACCAGCAGCAGGCCGTAGGCGAAGTGCACCAGGCGGTCGTAGTGGTTGCGCTCGGCGCCGAACCAGTCGTTCAGCGGCGAGCCGAACAGTGCCTCGGTCCAGGCGTTGTAGGGCACCAGGGAGTAGGTGTAGTGGGAGCCCAGCACATGCATGCAGAGGTAGATGAAGATCAGCGTGTAGGCGACGTTGGAAAGAGGTCGCCGCCGATAACCGTAGAACAGCGCGCCGACGGCGACGAACACCAGCACGTTCTCCAGCAGCCAGTCGCCGCGGTCGTGTGGCGACCAGGCCATGATCAACCAGAAGAGGAAATAAATGACCGCCAGGTGGGCGGGATAAACCATAGTGCTCACTTTCAAATCCCAGGCAGGGGTGAATTCCAGAGTCGGCGAATGAGGCGGTAGGCGGCCCACAGCAGCAGCAACGGCAGCAGCACCGTCTGCATCAGGAAGACGACGATGAGGTTGATCACCTGCTCACTGATATCGGCGGCGGCGTTCTCGTAGCGCTCGATTCGACCGCCGACATCCAGCTCGGCCAGCCCCAGCCGGTCCAGTAACGAGACATCGCCCACCTCGCTCTCATCCCGGCGATTAAGACCGCGGATCGCCTCGGTCGCCTCGTTCATTCGCGTACTCGACTCGCTGTAACGTTCGGCGAGGAAGGCGCCATAGAGCCCCTCCCCGGCCAGCGCGACCAGCGGCACCGCGAAACGCAGCAACAACAGCACCAGCAACAGGCG
>JBFFSW010000305.1:0-2535 GCA_041572195.1 Thiohalomonadaceae bacterium
GGTGCGCTTGGCGTTGTGGTCGATGAGCTTGACGTGGAACTTCTTCTCCAGCGCCTGCGCCAGGCGTTTGCCGATGTTGCCGCCGCCGGCGATGATCACACGCTTGACCGGGTTGTCCATGCGCCGCAGCTCGCTCATCACCTTGCGGATGTCCTTGCGCGCGGCGATGAAGAACACCTCGTCGTCCGCCTCCACCACCGTGTGCCCCTCGGGGATGATGGCGCGGCCGCGGCGGTAGATGGCGGCGACGCGGGTCTCGACGTTGGGCATGTGCTCGGCGATGTCGCGCAGCTCATGGCCCACCATCGGCCCGCCGTAGTAGGCCTTGACCGCCACCAGCTGCACCTTGCCGTCGGCGAAGTCCAGCACCTGCAACGCACCGGGGAACTCGATCAGGCGGTGGATGTAGTCGGTGACCAGCTGTTCGGGGCTGATCAGCACGTCGATGGGCAGGGCGTCGTGGGCGAACAGCTCGTCGTGCAGCAGGTAGTCCTGGGCGCGCACGCGGGCGATCTTCAGCGGCGTGTGGAAGAGGGTGTAGGCCACCTGACAGGCGACCATGTTGGTCTCGTCGGAGTTGGTGACGGCGATCAGCATGTCGGCGTCTTCGGCGCCGGCGCGCTGCAGCACCTCGGGGTGCGAGGCGAGGCCGCGCACGGTGCGCAGGTCGAGCCGGTCCTGCAGGTCCTGCAGCTTGAGGTCGTCGAGGTCGACGACGGTGATGTCGTTGGCCTCGCTGGAGAGGTTGTTGGCCAGTGAAGAGCCGACCTGGCCGGCCCCTAGGATGATGATCTTCATTGTCGTTGTTGTGCCGCCAGCCTCGTCACCGCGGATAATGGCGCCATTCTAGCCGGGCGGGGCAGCGGCTGCACCCCTTTAAGGCATATTAATCGTGTGGATTAGTCTCGAAGCCCATCCAGCGGTCCAGCACCGTCAGCGCCTCGGCCACGCCGTCGCGCTTGAGCGCGGAGAAGAGTTGCACGCTGGCCTCGGGATACTCGGCCTTGAGCTCGCGGCGTACCGCCAGCAGGGCGTTTTTGGCCGGGCCGCGCTTGAGCTTGTCGGCCTTGGTCAGCAGCACGTGCACCGACATGCCCGCCTGATGGCACCAATCGAGCATGGTGCGGTCAAACTCGGTAAGCGGATGGCGCACGTCCATCAGCAGGATCAGTCCCTTGAGGCATTCGCGGCTCTGCAGATAGGCCTCCAGGGTGGCCACCCAGTGGCGTTTGACCTTCTCCGGCACCTTGGCGTAGCCATAGCCGGGCAGGTCGGTCAGACGGTGATCGTCGTCGATGGTGAAGACGTTGATCATCTGCGTGCGGCCGGGGGTCTTGCTGGTACGGGCGAGCGACTTCTGCTCACATAGGGTATTGAGTGCGCTGGATTTTCCCGCGTTGGAGCGGCCCGCGAAGGCGACCTCCGCGCCATCGTCGGGAGGCAGCTGGTGCAGCTCGTTGACGCTGAGCAGGAAGCTCGCCTGGCGGTAGCGGTTGATGCGATTGTTCGCTGACATTTGTCACCCTGGGCTGGTTAGGGGTAGAATCGGTCGGCCTGCGCCACACGGGCGTGAGCTCTGTACCTTGTGGATTGGCGCCATATGGCAGCCTTTTTGCCCCGGCAGGTTCGGGGTGTGATGTTACATCACGCGGGTTTGCGCTCCAAACCCATACTATTATTAAAAAGCTGAGGAGTCTGTACGATATGAAGAAAACCATCATCGCTTCCGCCATCGGTGCCGCTCTGCTGGTCTCCGGCCACAGTGCCATGGCTGATGAAATCGGCCAGAAGGTTTACAAGACCACCTGCTTCGCCTGTCACATGACCGGCGCCGCTGGTGCACCGAAGGTGGGTGACAAGGCCAACTGGGCGCCGCGCATCGCTCAGGGCATGGATACCCTGACCGAGCACGCCGTCAAGGGCTTCAAGGGCAGCACCGGCTTCATGCCGCCGCGCGGTGGTCGTGGTGACCTGAGCGACGACGAAGTCAAGTCCGCCATCGAGTACATGGTCTCTCAGAGCCAGTAAGACCTGCAGAGGCCCCCAACCTAAGAGAGATTACGGGGAATTATGAAGAAACTAGCTATTGCTGCTGTGGTGGTGCTCGGCACCGCCGGTGTCGCCAACGCCGCGGGTAATGTCTCGGCGGGTCAGTCCAAGGCCGACGAGATCGGTTGTGCCGGTTGCCACGGCGCCGACGGTAACAGCATGATCGCCAGCTTCCCGAAGCTGGCCGGTCAGGGTGGTGCCTACATTGCCAAGCAGCTGGCGGACTTCAAGTCCGGCGCGCGTCAGGACCCGACCATGGTTGGCATGGTCGCCACCCTGAACGAGCAGGATATGGCCAATCTTGGCGCCTTCTACGCCGGTCAGAGCGTTAGTGTCGGCTCCGCCGATGCGGAGAAGGCCGCCGCCGGTAAGGCGATCTACACCGGTGGCGACAAGGACCGCGGCCTGGCCGCCTGCATGGGCTGTCACGGTCCCAGCGGTGCCGGTAACCCGGCGGCCAAGTTCCCCGCCCTCTCCGGCCAGCAC
>JBFFSW010000306.1:0-2531 GCA_041572195.1 Thiohalomonadaceae bacterium
GCAGGCCGACGCCCTCTCGCACGTGGAGATCCTGCTGCGCATGCGCGACGAGACCGGCGATATGGTGCCGCCGGGGCAATTCATCCCCGCCGCCGAGCGCTACAAACTGATGGGGCTGGTGGACCGCTGGGTGATCGACAACACCCTTGCCGCCCTGCGCGAGCCCACAGCACCGCGGCGGGTGGCCATCAACCTCTCCGGCACCAGCCTGGGCGACGAGCAGTTGCTGGAGTACATCCGCGAGCGCCTGGAGCACCACGGCATCGACGCCACCCGCCTCACCTTCGAGATCACCGAGACCGCCGCCATCACCCACCTGGCCAGGGCCATCCACTTCATCGGCGAGCTGAAAAAGATCGGCTGCCGCTTCGCCCTTGATGACTTCGGCAGCGGCCTCTCCTCCTTCACCTACCTGAAGAACCTGCCGGTGGACTACCTGAAGATCGACGGCAGCTTCGTCAAGGACCTGATCGACGACCCCATCGACCTGGCGATGGTCGACGCCATCAACCGCGTCGGCCGGGTAATGGGGATCCGCACCATCGCCGAGTTCGTCGAAAACGACGCCATCAAGGCGCGGCTAGTGGAGCTGGGGGTGGACTACGCCCAGGGCTACGGCATCGCCCGCCCGGCGCCGCTGAGCGAGTGGCGCGAGGAGTGCGTATAATGCGGCCACACGCATCCACAACGGAATCACCATGAGCAAGACCCTGGAACTGGCCCAGGCGCTGCTGCGCCGCCGCTCCATCACCCCCGACGACGCCGACTGTCAGAAGCTGATCAGCGAGCGCCTGGGCGCCATTGGCTTCGACTGTCAGGCCATGCCCTTCGGCGAGGTGGAGAACCTGTGGGCGCGGCGCGGCGGCGAGGGCCCGCTGTTCTGCTTCGCCGGGCACACCGACGTGGTGCCCACCGGCGACGAGAAGCGCTGGTCCCACCCCCCCTTCGATGCGGTGATCGACGAAGGCATGCTGCACGCCCGCGGCGCCGCCGACATGAAGGGCTCCATCGCCGCCTTCATCACCGCCTGCGAGCGCTTCGTCGCCGAGCATCCGAATCACGGGGGCTCCATCGCCTACCTCATCACCTCCGACGAGGAGGGACCGGCGGTGGACGGCACGGTCAAGGTGGTGGAGGCGCTGGAGGCCCGCGGCGAGAAGATCGACTGGTGCCTGGTGGGCGAGCCCACCAGCACCGCCCATGTGGGTGATGTGGTCAAGAACGGTCGCCGCGGCTCGCTCAACGGCGTACTGCGGGTCAAAGGGGTGCAGGGCCACGTCGCCTATCCGCACCTGGCCAGCAACCCGGTGCACCTCGCCGCCCCGGCGCTGGCCGAGCTGGCCGCCGTCGAGTGGGACCGGGGCAACGACCACTTCCCCCCCACCTCCTTCCAGGTCTCCAACATCAACGCCGGCACCGGCGCCACCAACGTCATCCCCGGCGAGCTGGAGGTGGTGTTCAACTTCCGCTTCTCCACCGAGCAGACCGATGAGGGCTTGCGCGCCAAGGTGGAGGCGCTGCTGGACAGACACGGGCTGGATTACAGCATCGACTGGAACCTCTCCGGCAACCCCTTCGTCACCGAGACCGGCGCCCTGCTGCGGGCGACCACCGCCGCCATCGAGGAGGTGTGCGGCTACACCCCCGAGGTGAACACCGCCGGTGGCACCTCCGACGGCCGCTTCATCGCCCCCACCGGCGCCCAGGTGCTGGAGCTGGGGCCGCTCAACGCCACCATCCACAAGGTGGACGAGTGCGTCTCGGTGGCCGACCTGGAGACCCTATCCGCCGTCTACCAGCGGATTCTGGAAAAGCTTCTCACCTAGCGTAGGAGCGAGATCAAACGATGGTATGGAAATTGAGCAGCAGGTCGCCGCTCTGGCCCTGAGTGCCGTCGTTGCGGGTGAAGCCGGAGGCCTGGGCGATCGCATCGCCGTTGGCCAGCTCGGTGTGGGGGCTTGAGTAGGCGAGGTTGATGCTCTCGATCCCGGCGGATGAGAGGCTTTGCAGACTCTGGCGGCCGGAGCCGTCCATCTGTAGCAGGCGCAGGCGGTCGAAGATCGCGTCGGCGCCGCTGATCATGCCGTCGCCGTTGTCATCGTAGCGGCCCAGCTCCAGATAACCGTTGGCGCTGCCATTCTGGTCGCCGAACAGCTCGGAGCCGTCATCGATGCGGCCGTTGTCGTTACGGTCCAGGGCGAGGAAGGCATCGCCGCCGCTGATGAAGCTGGTGCGGTCCATGCGTCCGTCGGCGTCGATATCGAAATTGACCCCACGGGCCAGACCGGTGGTCTCCAGGCCGTTGCCATCGAGGTCCAGGGCCAGCGGGTCGGAGCGACGCACCGGGCGCTCCTCGGGGGCCATCGCCTCCACCTCGGCGCGCTCGCGACGGACCTCCAGGCCCTGGGGGGCCGGTGCCTCCATCTCAATGCGCCGCGCCGCCCGGCTCTCCAGCAGCGGTCCGCCCTCCTCCGCCTTCTCCTTCATCAGACCGGCGTTGCGCAGCACGGTCAGCTCCTCGGACTGGTACA
>JBFFSW010000307.1:0-2507 GCA_041572195.1 Thiohalomonadaceae bacterium
GCGCCGGGTGACACCGTCGCGGCCTTTTTATTGCACCAATATCACGCACCCGCTCCCCAATCCGGCGCACGAAAGCGGGGCTTTGGGCTGAATCACTGGAGTAGCCGTACGCATATCAACTGGCACGGGCCGTGCTAGCAGATACGGATAACAATGATAAAGCCAACCGTAATGCTACAAGCCACCCCCCTACGCCGCCGACACTACCGTGACCTGGAGCTGCACAGCCACTACCAGGCCATCTACAGTCTCTCGCACCAACGCCCGGTAGGGCATGAGGCGCTGATCCGCGCCAGTGACGGTGACGGCAGCCCCATCACGCCCCCTGCCCTCTTCGCCCTGCCCGAGGAGGAGGCTGACGTGGTGCGTCTGGACCGCCTCAGCCGCGCCCTGCACGTGGAGAACTTCAGCCGTCAGGCGGCCCCCGGCTGGCTGTTCCTCAACATCAATCCCCACGTGGTGATGCACGGCAGCGACTACGGCAGCTTCTTCGGTGAGCTGCTGACCCGCTGCGACCTGCCACCGCACCGGGTGGTGGTGGAGATCCTCGAGCACGCCATAGAGGATGTGGGCCGACTGGCCGAGGCGGTGGCCTTTTACCGCGAGCTGGGCTGCCTGGTGGCCATCGACGACTTCGGCGCCGGTCACTCCAACTTCGATCGCATCCTGCGTCTGCGACCGGACATCGTCAAACTGGACCGTTCGCTGCTGGCCGAGGCGGGACCCGGCACCCTGGCCCGGCGCATCCTGCCGCGGCTGGTGGCGATGCTGCACGAGGCGGGGGCGATGGTGGTGATGGAGGGGGTGGAGAGTCGCGAACAGGCGCTGCTGGCCCTGGAGGCCAACGCCGACATGGTGCAGGGGTTCTACCTCTCCCGGCCCGACAGGCTGATCGAAGCGACCCACCCCACGCAACGCGAGCTCATCGCCGCGCTGCAGAGAGAGTTCACCCTCCACGACCAACGACACGGGCATCGACGCGCCCAGGTGCTGGAACTGCACAGCCGCGCCTTCGCCGAGAGCCTGCGCAGCCTGAGCCAGGGGATGCTCCAACAACAGGCCTTCGCGCCGCTACTGGCGATGCCGGGGGTGGCCCGCTGTTATCTGCTGGATGAGGAGGGGCGGCAGTTGATGGAGAACTTCGAGGCGGAGGCCCGCCCCGGCGACCCGCGGCTGCTGCCGGTGAACACCGCCGAGGGGGCCAACTGGGGACGCAAGCCCTACTTCCGCAACGCCATCAAGGCACCGGGCAAGCTGCAGGTGACCAGCCCCTACCTGTCACTGAGCGGCGCGCACATGTGCATCACCCTGTCGCAGACGGTGCGGTGTCGCGACGGCCTACGGGTGATCTGCTGCGATCTGTACTGGGAGGATTAGTCCTCGAGCGTGCGCCACAGGGCGGCGCCGCCCGCCTTGTCGATGGCCTTCAGCCGCTCCTCGTGGGCGGCCAGCTCCGCCTCGCTGGCACGCACCACCCGCAGTGGCGGACGATCGGCGGAGAGGCGACGGATCGCCTCACCCTCCCCCTCCTTCTCGCCCCCCTCCCCGGCGCCCAGCGACAGCGCGGTCTGGCCGCCGGTCATCGCCAGGTAGACGTCGGCGAGGATCTCCGAGTCGAGCAGCGCGCCGTGCAGGGTGCGGTGTTCGTTGCCGATGTCGTAGCGCTTGCACAGCGCGTCCAGGCTGTTGCGCTGGCCAGGGTGCATCTTGCGCGCCATCACCAGGGTGTCGAGCACCGGGATCTCGGCGGCAATGTCGCTGAAGGGCCCGTTGCAGCGCTTCAGCTCCTCGTTGATGAAGCCGACGTCGAAGGGGGCGTTGTGGATGATCAGCTCATCGGCGCCGTGCAGATAAGCGAGAAAGTCATCGAGCACGTCACGGAAGAAGGGCTTGTCGGCGAGGAACTCGTTGGTGATGCCGTGCACCTCGATGGCCCCGGCATCCACCTCTCGCTTGGGCTGGACGTACTGGTGGTAGTTGTTGCCGGTGAGGCGACGGTTGATGAGCTCGACGCAACCGATCTCGATGATGTCGTGATCGCGTGCCTCCAGGCCGGTGGTTTCGGTATCGAGTACGATCTGCCTCATTGAATCACCCTTATGCCGCCATCTCGTCGATGCCACGGTTGGCCAGCTGGTCGGCCAGCTCGTTCTCCGGGTGGCCGGTGTGGCCGCGCACCCAGGCCCACTCCACCTGATGGCGGGCGGCGGCCTCATCCAGGCGCCGCCACAGGTCGGCGTTCTTCACCGGCTTCTTGGCGGCGGTCATCCAGCCGCGCTTCTTCCAGTTGGGCAGCCACTGAGTCAGGCCGTCCATCACGTACTTGGAGTCGGTGGTCAGGCGCACCCGGCAGGGGCGACTCAGTGCCTCCAGCCCCATGATGGCGGCGGTCAGCTCCATGCGGTTGTTGGTGGTCTGCCCCTCACCGCCGTAGAGCTCCCTCTCCTTGCCCTGGTAGCGCAGCAGCACCCCCCAGCCGCCAGGGCCGGGATTGCCGGGGCAGGCGC